>JBGTJY010000587.1:0-7555 GCA_041744855.1 Candidatus Hydrogenedentales bacterium | reverse complement strand
CCATCCCTCCCTGCGAACCCTCGCATTCACCCACGCAGCGGCAATCGTCTACGCTGCGGCATGGTTCGCCGACACCGCAGTTTTATGGTTTCTATTCGTCACGGGCATGGCGGGCACTCTCTCGGTGTTTTCGTACATGTCGGACATTTACGGCGCGTTAAAGCTGGCTGCAGCGAAGCAATCCGCGAAAACTGAGAGCGAACAAGCGGGACACGAACCCGAATCGCGACGGCCCGCGCGTGAGAATCGGCAGTAAACCGCCAACTCGAAATCCGGATTTGCGGGTTGCCATTGAATTTGACACCCATTCGGCGCAGGGCTATAATCGCCGAGAAAGTAAGATTTGTGTGAATATTATCTTCGAGCATTCGGTATCGTAAGTCGGAGGAAACGCTTATGAAAACTGATGCCAAACAACCGAATCCAGGAGCTCTGAGACCTTTGAACGACCGGGAAGAGAAAGCCTACACCACCTTCGAGGCAGCCAAAATCTGCCACGTAACCCACCATAGCATCAAGAACTGGATCAAGCAGGGCCTCATTAAGGCCTCCCGCACCCCGGGCGGACACTACCGCATTCTCGAAAACGACCTCGACGCGTTCCGGGAAGAGTACGACATGTTTCCGCGGGAGAAGGGCGCCGAGAAGAAGCGCGTTATGATCGTCGACGACGATCCCGATGCGCTGTCCATGACCGAACGCATCCTGACCGACGAGGGCGTCGACCTCATCAAGGTGAGCAACGCGACGGAAGTCGGGTTGAAGGCGGCACAGCTATCGCCCGACCTCATCCTGCTCGACTTCCTGATGCCCGAAATCAACGGTTTTGATGTTTGCAAGGCGCTGCGCGATAATGAAATGACTCGCAGCATTCCGATCATGGCCGTGACGGCGCTCACAAAAGAATCGGATATCGAACGGATTTTCGAAAGCGGGGCGGATGAATATCTCGCGAAGCCGTTCAAGGTAGACCAGTTGCTGGAAAAGGTGCGCGAGCTACTCGGGAAAGGGCGAACAGTAGAGTAGCTTCTCATACGGAGAACCATGGGCTCTCGTTCGTCTCGCGTCAGCATCGAACGGAAAATCCTGACCACCATCCTTGTGGTCGGGATTCTGCCCATGGCGGTCGCGCTGACCTTCGGCTACATCGCGGCACGCAGCGTACAAAGCAGCAGCGTCCGCCAAACCCTTCTCATCACCGCTGAAGAAGCCGCGGAAGGTCTGCGGCTTCTCAGCGAGCAACGCCTCGCCGAAGCCGGTCGCCTCTCTGCGGACCCCTCGTTCACCGAGTTTTTCTCCGCCCGCCCGCAGGACGTTTCCTCTCGCGAACGCCTGCTCCCCGCCATCGACGCCAGGCTCGACCAATGGTCCAACGCTGGCAATGCAGGGCCTTCCGTCATCAGCCTGTACGACGCACAAGGCGTCCTAATCGCCAGTTCTCATCGCGAACTCGCCCAGCCGCTGCTTGATGATGAGTTCCGCACCCAAACGACGCAACCCAGGCATGCTGGCTATAGCGCACTAACGCTACCCGGCATGGGTCTGCATCTCGCGTCGCTCACCGCAGCTCCGATTCTCGACCCGGCTGCCACGGCTCCAGCAATTGGTTACCTGACTATCGTCGGCTCCGTGAACCACATGCTGACCTTCGCATTGGGCAAGCGCATGGACGGCACGGACCTCCTGACCGAATCGGACTTCTTTCAGATCATCTATCTGGGCGAGGATGGAACGAAGGTAGCGGTATACGCGGATGATCGCGAAGACGCGCCAATTCCATTCGGCATCAACCCCGAACCGGACCCCAAGCTGCTCGAATTGATTGAATCGCCGGGCTCCCCCTCGCTCCTTCTCAACGGCTTTCGCGCGACGCCCACCGCGAAGCCGGAAGACGTGATGCTCGCCTTCCGCGAAACCGTCAACATGATGGGCGAGGACGGCCGGGTCATTCTCGTCGTGTTTCGCCGCGTTTCCGATATGTTCTCGAAACTCAACTCGGACTCGATCCTCGCGCTCGTCGGCGGCGTCGTCTTCATCGCGTTTCTCTGCGTCAACGCCTATCGCGAAGTGCACAACAACATCGTGCGGCCAATTTCGCTCCTAAACGACGGCGCCCAAATCGTTCAGCATGGCGACTTCGACCTAAAACTCAAGATCGGCACGGGCGACGAGATCGAAGAGCTTGCGACCTCCTTCAACCGCATGGCAGCCGCGCTCAAGAAAAACATCAAGCAACTCGGCGAATCCGAAGAGCGGTATCGCAGCCTAGTCACGTCGATGCGCGACGGCATTTTCCAAACCGACGTGAACAGCAAGATCACCTTCATGAATCCCGCCGGCGTATCCATACTCGGATTCCCGAGTATGGACAAGGCGGTGGGCACCGAATTGCGCACGCTCTTCGAAGAACCGATCTCCTTCGATCCGCGCTCCGATGGATTCGACGAAGCAGTCTCCGGCGATCGTTCCCGGTTGTGGATGAAGACCTGCGACGCGCGGCGTATTTGTGTGGAACTATTCCGCACGCCGGACTACGACGCAAAAGGCCAGGCCATAGGCGTCGAAGGAACCTTTCGCGATGTGACGGAAGGCGTGCGTCTCGAGCGCGAGGCCCTTCTACGAGCGGAACGTATCAGCGCGATCAACCAAATCGCCAACGTGATCAACTCGAGCCTCGAGGCCGGCCGCCTCTACGAAAGTCTCATCGCCGAGTTGCGGCGCCTCGTCGACTGCGATTACGCCGCCGTCGCGTTGCTCTCCGAAGATAACCGGACATTCGAAGGCCGCCAACTTTGGCCCGATGAAGAAGTAAAGCCGGGCTACATATTCACCCTCGACTTGAATCGCTCCTCCGCCGGCTGGGTCGCCCGCGAACGCAAATTGCTCCTCCTCGACAACCTCAACGAGGGGCCGTCGCCGTTCCGCCTCGAGTTTCCCGATGCCGTGCGGAGCTGTTGCTGCATGCCGCTCTACGCGACAGGCCGCATCATCGGCACGCTGAACCTCGGAAGTTACCGCATCGCCGCGTTCTCGAAAGAAGACATCGACGGCCTCGAGCGCATGGCGCCGCACATCGCCGTGGCCATTCGCAACGCGCAGTTGCTGGTGAATCTCCAGCTCTCGCTCGAAGAAGTAACGCGTGCCCGCGAAAAATTGCACGAGGCCAACGAAGAGCTCAAGACACTCGACGAGATGAAAACGAATCTCCTCTCGAACGTCTCGCACGAATTACGCACGCCGCTCGTCGCCGTCATGGGCTACAGCGACATGATCCTGAACGGAAAAGCTGGCCCCATCAACACGACGCAGCGCGAATTCCTCGAGATCAGCCTGCGCAACATCGAAAAACTCGTAACGCTCATCGAGAACCTGCTCGATTTCTCGCGCCTGCATCGCGGCGACGAACGCCTCGTATTCGACACCTTCGATCTCGCCGATTGCGTGCGCGGCAGCATGCAAATTGTCCAGCCCCTCGCCGGCACGCGCAACGTCCAGCTCGTATTCATTTCGCCGGACGGCGCCATTCCTGTCGATGGCGACAAAGGCAAAATGGGCCAGGTGTTCAACAACCTCATCCACAACGCCGTGAAGTTCAATCACGACGGCGGCAATGTCACCATCGAGTTGCGCCTCGGCGACGACTACGTCGAAGCGACCGTGAGCGATACCGGCATCGGCATGCCCGCGGAGGCCTGTGAAAAGGTCTTCACGCGCTTCTACCAGTACGACGGCTCATCTACGCGCAAATACGGCGGCACCGGCATCGGCCTCTCCATCGCGCAAGACATCGTCCGACTTCACGGCGGGACCATCTCCGTCACCAGCGAAGAGGGCCGCGGAAGCGTGTTTCGTTTCCGCCTGAAACTCACGGGCGTGAAACAACGCGGCGATCGCACCGGCGCGCATGCGTTGCCCGACCCCGAGGAAACGCACACGCTCGTCGAAGTGGTGACCGAAGATCGTTCGCTCAGCCTGCAAATTCGCACGCTGCTCGCCAACGAGCGCATCGACGTAATCCACGCGTCCGCGCTCGAAAACGCCGTCGCGCTCGCGGAGAAATACAGCCCCGATTGCGTGCTCGTCGACCTCAACAATCGCGAGGAGGGCGAGCGGATTCTCCAGGCGCTGCTCGAGCTTCCCGCCGCAGGACGCCCGCCCATCGTCATCCTGACCAACGAAGAAGACTTGCGAATGACGTACTCGCACCTGATCGCGGGCCGCGTCAAGCGCAGCTTCCGCAAGAGCAGCCTCCTCAGCGGCATCCATCACGCCATGAGCGCGCGCATGCCCGTGCGCGAGCCCGTCGGCGATAAAGTCCTCTGCGTCGACGACGACCTCGAACTTCTCGAGTTCATGGTGCGCTGTCTCGAGGCCGAGGGATTCATCGTCACGCGCTGCAACTCCGGCGAGGCCGCGCTCGACTACGCCGAGACCAAAGACTACGGCCTCATCCTGCTCGATATCGCGATGCCCGGCATGGACGGCCTCGAAACCTGCAAACGCATCCGCGAGAATCCCGCGCTCGCAGGCGTCAAAATCTACATGGTCACCGCCAAGCCAATCGAACAAAACCTCTCAAAAATTCACGAAGTAGGCGCGGACGGATTTCTGCTCAAACCATTCCGCCCCGAAGACCTCGTCGAGCTAGCCCAAGGTCTAGCCCTCGGCCAAGCCGCAAAATAAATCAAAGCGCCCCCGTCCGTGTCAGTCCGTGTCAGTCCGTGTCAGTCCGTGTCAGTCCGTGTCAGTCTGTGTCAGTCCGTGCCCGTCCGTGCCCGTCCACTACGTCCACAAAGTCCATCCGGTCCATCGTCCCACCAATTGAACCCAATCCACCCGTCTGCCACAATTTCCCGCATACCACCTCGACCTCCCCGGAGAAAGCAATCCGTCCATGGCCATAACGCAAACACACCAAGGCCTCATGCACTACCGCCGCTTCGGACGCACCGAGCTGCAAATCCCCGTCATCAGTTCCGGCGGAATGCGATTCCAGGAGTCGTGGAAAAGCGACGACGCGATCTCGAGCCCCGCGCAGGCCAAGCTCGAGGCCTGCGTCCATCGCGCCATGGAAATCGGCGTGAACCACTTCGAGACCGCCCGCGGTTACGGCACCAGCGAGGAACAACTCGGGCGCATCCTCCCCACGCTACCGCGCAACGAAATCATCGTGCAAACCAAAGTCGGCCCAATGCCCGACGTGAATAAATTCAAGCAGACATTCGAAAAATCGATGCGCCTGTTGCGGCTCGACTACGTCGATCTCTTCGCATTCCACGGCATCAACAACGAGGAGTGCCTGCAAGACACGCTCAAATGTTGGGACGCCGCGGAGAAGTGGCGCGACGAAGGCCGCATCCGCGCGATCGGATTCTCGACGCATGGCCTCAACCGCGACATCGTGCGCGCGATCGAAACGGGCCGCTTCGATTACGTCAACCTGCATTGGTACTACTTCTTCCAGGACAACTGGCCCGCGATCGAAGCCGCCACGCGCCACGACATGGGCGTGTTCATCATCTCGCCAAACGACAAAGGCGGCAAGCTGTACTCCCCCAGCAAGAAACTCGTCGAGCTGACCGCGCCGCTGCATCCGATGGTTTTCAACGGACTCTTCTGCCTCTCGCATCCGCAGGTGCACACGCTGAGTTGCGGCGTATCCCAAGCGAGCGATTTCGACATCCACCTCGAAACGCTGCGCCACTTGGACAATGCGGAAGAACTCGTGCGGCCCATCGTCGAAAAGCTCGAGCGCGAAATGGAGCGCGTCCTCGGAAGCGAGTGGACACGCACCTGGCGCAACGGTCTGCCGGAATGGGACACCGCGCCGGGCGAGGTCAACGTCCCGTGGATTCTGCGCCTGCGCAATCTCGCCCTCGCCTACGACATGGTCGAGTACGGCAAGATGCGCTACAACATGCTCGGCAACGGCGGCCATTGGTTCCCCGGCAACAAAGCGAACGGCGCACAAAAACTCAAATGGGGAAACACGCTCGCCGCCTCGCCCCACGCCGCGACCATCCCCCAATTGCTCGCCGAAACCGACGCCATGCTCGGCGGCGCAGAAGGCAAACGCCTACAATCCGACTGAATTCCTGGTAACGCCGATTTCCAATCGGCGAGTGCACTCACGCCTCCTGCGCAACCGCAAAAACACAAACCCCAACCCAGGTACCGCCGGTTTCCAACCGGCGAGTGTGTTCAGGTTTTCCGAGCAACCGCAAAAATAGAAAGCCCAAACGGCAACGACACTCGACGGACAACCGCAGCCTCCATCCGCAACAACGCATCAAAACACCGCTCCACCCCCGGCGCAAATCGCTCAACCGTATCCGAATCCGACTTCCCCCCCAAAAGCTTCCGCTTGACCACAATCGCCGGAAACAAAGCCGTATTCCAATACGTGCACCTAGTCGTCCGAAACCCCGCTGCCTCCAGCATCCTGCGCAACCCCGATCGCGTAAATCGCCGCGCCGTGTGCACCGCATCGTCATGCGACGCCCGCATCCACTCATACGCCGGAACATTCACAATCGCAACGCCCCCAGGCCGCAACACCCGCCGCACCTCACGAAGCGCAAATGCTGGATCCCCAACCTCCCGGTGATACAGCACATCAAGCAACAGCGCAACATCGAAACGCGAATCGTCGATCGGAAGTTTCATCGCCGATCCGCGAATCAGCCTGGCGAGGCCTCGCTCTCGACACCGGCGCAACGCCACCGACGAAAAATCCAGACACGTCACTTGACCTCGTGCGCCGGCATGCACCGCATTCGCCCCAGTACCACACCCAATATCAAGAATCCGCGCAGCCGGCGGGAGACTCGCGTCATCGAGCGCGAAGTCCACAAACCGGCGCAGACCTCGATACCACCAATGCGCCGTTTCTTGCTCGAAAAGCGTGTCGTATTCGGCGCGATTCACGGCGCGAACGAATGAACCGGTCCCGCGATGTACTCGACATTCTCGCGAGTGAGTTCGGGATACAACGGAAGCGAGAGCGTCTCCGCGCACGCACGCTCCGCCACGGGAAACGACCCCGCGCCCCGGCCCAAATCTCGAAACGCATCGACAAAATGAATCGGCCTCGGATAGTGAATCTGCGTCGCGACGCGATGGGCCGCGAAGTGTGCGCGCAACGTATCCCGATGCGCAGATCGAATCGCATAGAGATGATGACACGGCTCGGCCCACGCCGCCGTAAATGGTCGTTCGACTGGGCCGCCCGCGAGCGCCGCGTTATACCACGCGGCCCGTTCGCCGCGCGCGGAGTTCCACGCGTCGAGGTGTCGGAGCTTAACGCGCAAAATCGCCGCCTGCATTTCGTCAAGCCGGCTGTTGATTCCCGAAGTCGCGTGATCGTATTCGCCCGATTTTCCATAGTTTCGCAGCCGAACCAATCGCTCAGCCATCGCATCGTCGTTCGTCACCACCGCGCCGCCATCCCCCAACGCACCGAGATTCTTGCTCGGATAAAAACTAAACGCCGCCGCATCGCCAAAATTTCCGCAGCGCGTACCCTTGTATGCGGCCCCATGAGCCTGCGCGCAAT
>JBGTJY010000586.1:0-2686 GCA_041744855.1 Candidatus Hydrogenedentales bacterium | reverse complement strand
GGGGTCGTATCGAACTCGTAGAGCGGGTCGTTGGTCTGATCGTAGATCCGATCGACCGTCTTGCCCGCCGCGCGCATGACGTTGCGCGCGAATTCCGCGGTGAGGATGAACGTGCGCTGGTCGGTGCCCAACGTGCCAATTGAGTACGCCTCCCAGTAGCAGCACTGGAACTGCGCGGCAATCGCGGCGCGGTTATAGAAGTTCGAGTTGAACGGCGGCGTGTCTTCATACGCGACGATCCGATCCACGACGCGCGTGGCATCCGCGAGGCTGCGCACGGGCAAGCGGCCGAGGGCTAGCTGGGGAAGTATGCCGAAGAGCCCGAACGCGGTGTACGGCCAGTCGGTACCGATGGTCTCCGAGCCGACGTCGCCGTTGGGCGTCACGTAGTCGCACGGGATAAACGCCGTGTTGCCGAGCAGCAGGACATACGCGGGCCGGATGGTCGAATCCTCGAACTCATCCCTGATGAGCTGCTGAATCTCTTCGACCGTATCGATCGTGGTGCCGGTCCCCACCTCGAACACGCGCGTCACAATTCCTTTGCTGTTCTTCCACGTGGCGAGCGTATCGGCCGCGGTGCGGAACGCGGGCGGCGTTAATATCATGAATTCCTGGCCGAGATTCTGGAAAAGGTCGACAATATCCAGGTACCGGCTGAGGATATTTTCGTTGAGATAGGCGGATGCGTAGGCCTGGGGCTCGAAGTTGCTGATCAGGCGCTCGGTCGCGAACATCCCGGTGCCGCCCGCGAAGGTGGTGGAGATGTTGATGTTCCGCAGCAAGGTCACGGTGTCGCTCAGCGCGTTGTAGCGCGCCGCGGGCACTTCCACTAAGAATGTGCGGATGTCGCGCATCTCGCCCAGGTCGGTCATCGTGCACGGCTCAGCGGGAAACGCCTCGTCGACGCCATAGCGCGCGGCGTTGATCGTGAACGGCTTGCTGCCGAAGAACGAGGCGTCGGGTATTTGGCCGGGCACGTCGGGAAGCTGGTCCACGGGAGATTCCTGCGTGGGCAGCACGTTCAGGAAGATCGTCTCCGCCTCTTCGAACGTGCATTCCATTTGGACGGTTGCGCCCTGCGGCACGGCGATCAGTCGGCGGAAAATGGGAACTGCCGGCGCGCCGGGTTCGCCTGTGAGACTGTCCGTGCCGGGTATCTCGATGTTGGTGAATACTTCGCCTTCATGCCGGACGGTGAGCAGGCGCGGTTCGCCAAATTCAATCGCAAGCTCGAGCTGGGTGTTGTCGCTCGCGGTCTCGTCCACGGTCACCACGACCTCGTCGCCGACTCGCTCGTGGCCCGGGCAATCGGGTTTCTCGAGGGTCAACAACATGTCGTATCGCACGCGGCGCCCGGCCACGTAAAGCTCTTCGAAGGTACCGACCAGCTCGTCGCCCGCCGCCGCCTGCCGCAGGTCCTGTGCGTCGTCTTCGTATACATTCAATTGGTCCGCCGCGCCGCATGCATCGCCGGCACGATACATCTCCTCCGCGTCTTCGAGACTCGACATCAAAAGGTCGCGCGCGTCTTCGGGAATATCGGCCATGTCGATCATCATTGCCGTCGTGTCAAACTCTTCGGCGATGTCTTCGTCCACCGTGCCCACGGTCGGAATGGCGGATGCCGTCGCGCCGGAGGAATAGTTTTCATCGGCGTCGTAGGCAAACGCCGTGTAGTAATACGTCGTGCCGTTCGTCAGGCCCGTGTCCGTCGTCAACACACTCGTGCCATCGAACACCTGGTCGCCATCGTTGATGTTCTCTGGGAAGTCATCGGTGCTGCGCACGATAATCACGCCGGCAAAATCGGCATTGGTCGGGTTCGTCCAACTCAAATCGATGGACGTGTCGCCCTCCGTGGCCGTGAATCCGGAGACGTTCCTCGGCGGTGTTCGATCCGGACACCCGCCCACGCCAACCACGACGACGCCAAGTACTACCGGCAGAAATATTCGTGCCGCCATACGCAATCCACCATCGAAATGAGTTTTCCGCATAGTCATAGACCCTTTTTCGATTTCCCTCGGTTCAATTTGACTGGAAACGCACGGTAATCTAGCAGCAAGCGATGAGAAAAATATTCGCGCCTGGTCGCCCAACGATCGCAACGCGAAATTTATTCGCACCAATTTCCTTCGAACGCACCCAGATCGATTCGAAGAACCGGCCCTGAAATGATTGGACCCCGTGAAGATGCACCACGCTCCGTTAGCGATTGCAGTGCGCACCAGACACTATTCGAGAGTTCCGGACGGAGTCAACTCGCATGCAATGGAACGACTTCGGCGTTGCGTACAATAGCGGAGTTTTCCAGTTCGTGCACTTTACAAAACCCGGAGGTCTTATCTCGTGATCGCAACTGCATCGGCTCGTGGATTGACGGCGTGCGCGGTGTTTTTCTTGGCGGGTTGGGTATCCGCCCAAGAGGCATCACCCGTCGCAAAGGACGGTCCCACTCTCGCGCAACTTGCAAAGTTCGAGAATGAACTCGGCGATTTACTTGAGCGCACGCGCATCCCCGGGGCGTCGGCGGGAATTCTGTACCGTCAGGAACTCGTTTGGTCGCGGGGATTTGGGTTTGCGAACGTCGAGCAGCAGATTCCTGCGACGGCCGACACGTTGTATGAGCTGGCCTCGTGTTCCAAACCTTTTGCGTCCGTTCTGCTGATGCGACTCATCGAGC
>JBGTJY010000585.1:0-3933 GCA_041744855.1 Candidatus Hydrogenedentales bacterium | reverse complement strand
GATTCTCGTCGCGGCGCCGTCGCCGATACGCTCGATCGAAATCATGATGAACAGATTTAATGCCGACGGATGGACCGTGGCGCGCGAATGGTCGAACTCGGGGAAAATCGTCAACGAGGAATTCACGATCGAGACCGGCCGCGCCAACGCGGTCTGCTACGTGCGCGTCGAGTTGGAAGAAGAAATCGGCGGACGCGTAGCGCGGGCGTGGAACTCGCCGATTTGGTTGCGGCCGGAGGATTGACAAAATCTCCCACCGCATGAATGCAGAACTACGAACCTGAGCGCGCCCCTTCTCTGTGGCATAATCCCGCTTTCATTTCTTCTGGCAGAGAGGAATTTTTCACGATGAACGTGACGTATACCTTGCGGCGCGCCGCGCTTATTAATGGCGGAGGCACCGCGATCCAGGAAGGCACCACGACGCGCACGTGGGCCGAAGTGTCCGAGCGCGTGCAGAAGATGGCCGGGGCGTTGCGCGGGATGGGGGTGAAGGATGGCGATCCCGTTGCGATTCTGATGCTGAACAGCCATCGCTATTTCGAGCTGCACTACTCGCCGTTGTGGGCTGGCGGGACGATTGTTCCGCTGAACACGCGCCTGGCTGCGCCGGAATTGGTTTTTCAGTTGAACGACTGCGGCGCGCGGGTGTTGTTTCTGGACGATGCGTTCGTGCCGATGTTGCCCGCGCTCAAGGCGGGCGTGCCGACGTTGAAGCACATCATCTACGCGGACGACGGCAAGACGCCGGACGGCTTGGCCAACTACGAGGACGTATTGAGCGGCGGCGAGCCGATCCCCGATGCAGGGCGTGGCGGCGACGACGTAATGGGCATTTTCTATACGGGCGGCACGACGGGACGATCGAAAGGCGTGTTGCTCACGCACGACAACGCGGTCAACAACGCGATGAATGCGTGCGTGGCGATCAAATACGAACCGACGGACACGTATTTGCACGCCGCGCCGATGTTCCACCTGGCGGACGGCTCGTCGACGTTCGCGTTCACGATGCTCGGCGGATGCCACGCGTTTATTCGCGCGTTCGAGCCGGAGGCGACGCTGAAGGCGATCGCGCAATTCAAAGTGACGCGCACGACGCTCGTGCCAACCATGATCAACATGGTCATCAATCACCCGAAGGTGAAGGAGTACGACACGTCGTCGTTGAAAGGCGTAATGTACGGCGCGTCGCCCATTCCGACTGCCGTGCTGCGGAAGGCACTCGACACACTGGGCTGCGATTTCTTTCAAGGGTACGGCATGACGGAGCTCTCGCCGCTCGCCACTGTATTGACGCCGGCGGAACATCGGCACGCGGAGAATTCCGAATTCGCCAAGCGATTGAAATCCGCGGGCGTCCCGGTGCCGACGGCCGAAGTGCGCATCGCCGATGCGAAGGACAAGGAAGTGCCGCTGGGCGAAGTCGGCGAAATTTGCGTGCGCGGCCCGATGGTGATGAAGGGCTACCTCAACATGCCCGAGGCGACGGCGGAAGCATTGCGCGGCGGATGGATGCATACCGGCGACATGGGATATCGGGACGAGCACGGATTCATCTATCTCGTCGACCGCTCGAAGGACATGATCATCAGCGGCGGCGAGAACATTTATTCGGTCGAAGTCGAGTCGGCGATCTACCAACACCCGGCGGTAATGGAGGCGGCGGTCATCGGTATTCCGAATGAGCGGTGGGGCGAGGCGGTGCACGCGATTGTCGTGCTGAAGCCGGGTCAATCCGCGGTGGAACGGGAATTGATAGAGCACTGCCACGCGTTGATCGCCGGGTATAAATGCCCCAAGAGTATTTCGTTCACGAGTGACGCGCTGCCGAAAAGCGGCGCGGGAAAGATATTGAAGCGCGACCTTCGGGCGCCATTTTGGGCCGGGAGCGAGCGACAGATTCACTAAAGTCAGGACTGCTATAGGTGCGAGAAACTCGCCGGAATTTCTCGTGGTTAAATTCGCCACCGGGGGAAGTCCCGCCGGGGCTTGTGTTTAGCTAGGGCTTGGTGTACACTTGACATCAAGCGGTAGTTTGAGGGGTAGTTGCGATGAAAACTGATGAACGTTCGAAAGAGCAATTCGAGCCTGGGGACCCAGTTTTCTATTTTGTGACGAAGGATTCGTCGCGTCCCGGGCCACGGGCCGAGAACGTCGCCCCTGCTTCTCAAGGGGATACCTATCGTTATCGTGTCAAGAAATTCTGGCGCGTTGCCAAGATTCTTGAGGACGGCCGGTTGCTGCTCTACACCCGGCGCGGCAAGCAGCACGTCTGCGCCGTGGGCGATCGCAACCTGTGCAAGCCGAGCATCCTGGGCCGCTTTTGGTATCGCAAGCGTTTTCCTGCCGAAGAGTTGGCGACGGGACAGGCTCAGTCCGCTTGATCGGACACGTTCACTCGATGTAGCCCAACGCCTCGAGCGCTTCGCGATCTGTTTCGGAAAGTTCCGCGCTCTTCGCCGCGTTTCGTGGCGTCATCTCGTTCCATCGTTCGATTTCCGCCGCTAGCTCCGCCGCGATTTCTTGGTTCGCATCGATCACATTCTCGCGCTCTTCGGGATCGTTCTTTAAATCGAAGAGTAAGCGTTTGCCTTCGCGGAGGATTAGTTTCCAGTTTCCCTTCACGACGCCCTGACGCGATGGCGCGCGATCCGCCAACTCAGCGCGCGCGTCTTCTCCGCGCGGGATGTCGCCGTCGTAAGTTTCGAATACCCGCGTGCGCGCCGCATCGGGCGGCTGCGTCAACACGTCGACACCCGACATCGACGGGAGCGGCGGCAAATCGGCGAGGGCCAAAAGCGTCGGCCCGATATCGACGCCTCGCGCCGGCGCTGGCGTTTTGCCGGGCTCAATTCTGGGACCGCTGATTAACAACGGCACGCGCATCGTCGTCTGGTATATCTCGCGGGTGTGGCCAAGATAGTCGTGCTCCATGAGACTCTCGCCGTGATCGGCGGTGAACACGATGTATGTGTTTTCCCGTGGAACGACTTCGAGCAGGCGGCCGATGTGATGATCGGCGTAGGCCACTTCCGAATCGTAGCGCGCATCGAGCGCGTCGTCGTCGCTCAGGTTGTTCAACGGAATCTTGCGCGGGTTGAAGCGGCCGCGAAATTCGTACGGTCCGTGCGGGTCGATGTAGTGGACCCAATAGAATAAGGGCCGCGTGGAATCGCGCTCGGCCATCCATGCGATCGCCGCATCGGATATCTCCTCGGCATCGCGCTCTTTTCGCGCCATGCCGAGAAAGTTTCGGCCGAAATCGTCGTCGTAGGTTTCGAAACCGCCCGCTAAATTGGAGAGGTCTCGCTTAAGATTCCAGTTGCTGACGACCGCGCCCGTTTGGTAGCCAGCCTCCCGAAATCGCGCGACGGTTGTGGGTATGCCCTCCGCAAGTGGCACAGCGTTGCGAATTGTGCCGGTTACTCGCGGGAACTGCGACGTGAACATCGAAATCAGCGAAGGGCCGGTCTGCGGCTCTTCGACCAGCATGTCTTCGAACAGGAGACTCCGCGCAGCGAGTTGATCGACATGCGGCGTTGTGGGATAAGCGTAGCCGTAACAACCGAGACGATCGGCGCGCAGCGTGTCGACCGTAATGAGGAGAATGTTCGGTGCGCTCGCCGCCGAAACGAGGACAAATACAACTGCGGCCATGGGCGCTCGTATAATCTCGGCGATAGCGATTGGTGCTGGAGGGGGGAATCGAACCCCCACGTGGTTGCCCACGCTGGATTTTGAGTCCAGTGCGTCTGCCAGTTCCGCCACTCCAGCGAGGCGAGTGCGAGAGAATAACATAGCTTCGCCGCGAAACCAATCACTGGGCGCTTGAGGAGTGCGCCGTACGCGTTGCCGAAACGACGAACTGAGCCATCACTCCCGCCGAAGTCGACCCACGTGTTGGTCGTCGACCCTGACGACGAATCGGGC
>JBGTJY010000584.1:0-1595 GCA_041744855.1 Candidatus Hydrogenedentales bacterium | reverse complement strand
TGGACCGACGGCATGACGCTGCGCGGCCCACTGAGGATGCCTGTCGCCCTCGGCCCCGCCGCCCCCAACGCTTGATCGGAACCCACCAATGAGCACTCTAAAAACGGTCACGCTCGACCTTCCGGCGACCACCGAGGACCTTCGCAGCCTTGAAATCGGCACCGTCGTCTACCTCAACGGCCGCGTGTTCACCGCGCGTGAGGGCGTCTACAAATTGGCCGTCGATGATGGCAAACCGCTCCCAGCTGAGGTTGGCACCGCCAACTTCCATTGCTCGCCCGCCGCCGTCATCGAAGCCGACGGCACCCTCAACGTCGGCGCTGTCACCGCCACCGCATCGTTCCGCTTCGCCAAATGGCTCGACGGCTGGTTCAAAGTTTCGGGCTGCAACCTCATCATCGGCAAGGGCGGCATGACCAGCGAGATCTACCGCACCTCGTTCGTCCCCAACAACGCCATCTACCTCACCACCGTCGGCTACGGCACCGGCGCGCTGCTCGGCCGCGGCATCGAAACCGTGGTTGCCGCGCATTGGGCCAGCGAACTCGGCCTTGCCCAGGCCATTTGGGTGCTCGACGTCAAGAACTTCGGCCCGTTCCTCGTTGAGAGCGACCTCGACGGGAACTCGTTGTTCGAACGCGAAAACGCAAAAATTGCAGGCAACATCGAGAAACTGTACGAGGGCACCCGGCCTGCAACGCTCCGCCGCTTCGGCGAGACCAACGACAAGACCGATGAGGTGATTTAATGAACGACAGCGGCAAGCCTTCGAGCCTCGTTCCCTCTACTGCAATCAACACCCGTGACCACGCGAGTTACAGCATCTGGACGTCGCACACCATTCGCTACAATGATCAGGATCCCCTCGGCCACGTCAACAATGCCGTATACTCGACCTTCTTCGAAGCCGGCCGCACCCATTTCATCAAGCCGATGCTCGATGACGTCGCCGCCGAGGCGCCGGCCCTCGACTTCGTCCTTGCCCGCATCACGATCGACTTCCTCAAGGAACTGAGCTACCCGGGCACCGTCGATATTGGTACGCGGGTGATCCGTCTTGGCACAAAATCCATGACCTTTGCCAACGGCGTTTTCAAAGGTGGTACCCGCGAGTGTGTGGCCACATGTGATGCCATTCTCGTGTTCTTCGACCTTGAAAAGCGGGCTTCCGTGACGCCACCAGCGCGATTGCGCGCACGGCTCGAAGCCAGTCTGCGAGGCGATTGATCTCGGCTTCGCACGGCGCCTCCGGTTAACCAGTCACCATCAATTGTCAGGCTTCACGTCCGGATTTCCGCCTCGGCGGCTGCGTCGCTGCTGATTTGGCGCATCCCCTGCACTGACGGGATATCTCCGTTCAGAGTGCAGATGGAATTGAGCATGACTTCCGAAACCACCGGCGCACCTTTTGACGCCCGCGAGTCGCGCAGTCGGGAGCGCCCCGCCAACTTCACGTTGGCGCGCGCATCCCGTCACTTGGCAGCGCCTGTTGCGGGCTGGTTCTGCGACCGCATTGGCCAGGTCCGGCGCCCCGTGCTGCTCTTTGTCGTGATCTGCGCCGATCTCGCAATCATCACCTATGCGGGCCTCCTCGC
>JBGTJY010000583.1:0-3066 GCA_041744855.1 Candidatus Hydrogenedentales bacterium | reverse complement strand
TCGGGCGAATATTTCCGCGCGTGGATGATTGCCGGGCCGTTTCCCGCCGGCGATGAGATTGCGACGGACGTGCATCAGGCCCGTTTTGACGAGGACTTTTTGCGGGGCGAGGCGCGCATCGAGCCTTCGGACACCGACGATTTCAAGGCGGACGGCGCGGGCGGGACTTGGAAAGTCCATCGGTCGGAGTCGGACACGATTAGTCTGGATGAGGCCGTTTCGAAGGCGGACCATGTACTCGCGTATGCGTATGCGGAAATCGAAATGCAGCGGGCGGAGCCGTGTCTTTTGGCGTTGGGAAGCAATGACGGTGTGCGCGTGTGGCTGAACGGCGAGGTAGTGTGGGACGCTCCGGCTGCGCGTCCGTTAGCGCATGATCGAGACCTCGTGCCAATCGTACTGAAAAAGGGCACGAACCGTTTGCTCCTCAAGATTGAAGAACGCGCAAATCGCTGGGAATTCTCTGCCCGCCTTTTGTCTATGCATGTAAACATAAATGGGCAGACCCAACTTTCCGACGCGGTTGATCGCCTTGAATTGCTGCGCGTCGAGACATCGGAGGACGGTCGTCCGCGATTGATCTATCCGTTTGCGGCTTCGACTCTGGAGGGACCACGATCGCGGACTGGCACCCCAAGCGGGACTAGGTTTGTCGCTGTCCCTCGAGTGTCGATACGCGAAGAACGTACGGGCCGCTTGATTTGGGAACGGGGACTCAATGGCGAAACATCGTTGGAGTTGCCCATCAAGAGTGAAGAATATGGGCGCTATGAATTGGAAGCCAGGCTCGTATTCCGCGCGAAGTTGGAACGAACCATCTCACTTTCTTTCGAGGCTGGTAAGCGCGTGGAGCACGTCCTCTTCGACAACGGTACGAGCGCCTATTCAATCGCCGTGGGCGAGTCTGCGTCAGAATCCGAAAAGTGGGCGGCGCAGGAGTTGCAGCACTGGCTTCAAGAAGTCGGCGGCGTCGAGCTGCCGGTGGTATCGGGGTCCGTGCGCGAACCCGCGATTTACGTAGGTCTGAGCGAGATTGCGCGCGATGCAATCGCCGAGCACATCGAGGCGCCTACTGCGAGCGACGAGTCGTTTACGTATCGCAACGCCGGGAATTCGATCATGATCTGGGGCGGTCGCGATCGCGGAACGATGTACGGCGTCTTGTCGTTTCTCGAGCGCGAGATGGGCGTGCGGTGGTATACGCCGACGGTCAGCGCCGCGCCCAAGAAATCGCGGTATGCGTTCACGTATTTGAATCACCGCGAGAGTCCGTCGTTGCGCGTGCGCAACGATTTCTATTTCGAAGCATTCGACAGCACTTGGGCAGCGCGCAATCGCGTGAACGGCGCGATGGGCCTGCGCGAGCAGCCGGGCGGCGTCGAGGGGTATTGGGGCGTGCACACGTTTTATCCGTTCGTGCCGCCGGACAAATACTTTGCGGAACATCCTGAGTATTTCAGTGTGATCGACGGAAAACGGACTACCGAACGGGCTCAGTTATGTTTAACGAATTCGGACGTCTTGGACATCGTCACGGAACAATTGCTGAAGACAATCGAGGAGAATCCGGGCTACCTCATTTATTGCGTGTCGCAGAACGACTGGTACGGCGCGTGTCAGTGCGATGCGTGCCAGGCGATTGTGACAGGAGAAGGCAGCGAAGCGGGACCGATGATTTGGTTCGTGAATCAGGTGGCGGAGCGTGTCGAGCCGAAGCATCCGGATAAATTTGTCGGCACGCTCGCGTATCAATATACCCGCAAGCCGCCGAAGACGTTGCGGCCGCGCGAGAATGTCGTGGTGCGCCTCTGCAGTATCGAGTGTTGTTTCGCGCACGACTTCGCGAATTGTCCGGAGAACGAAGAATTTCTCTCCGACCTCGAAGGTTGGGCGAAGATCGCGCCACACATGTATATCTGGGATTACGTCGTGAATTTCAGCAATTACGTGATGCCCTATCCGAATTTTCGCGTGCTTGCGCCGAATTTGCAGGCGTTTCAGCGCAACAACGCGATCGGCGTGATGGAACAGGCGGCGTATCAATCGCGCGGCGGGGAATTCGCGGAACTGCGCGCGTATGTGCTCGCGAAGTTGTTGTGGAATACCGGGGCGGATGTCGACGCGATTGTCGACGATTTTATGTTTGGATACTATGGCCGCAGCGGGCAGTACGTTCGCGATTATTTCGATTCGCTGCACGCGCAACTGACGCCGGACACGCACATTCACCTCGGCATGCAGCCGGACGACAAGTTGTTTACGGATGCGTGGATCGCCGAGGCCGACGCAATGTTCGACGCGGCGGAACGCGTCGCGGATGATGATGCGATCTTGCACCGCGTTGAGCTTGCGCGACTGCCGCTGATGTATTTGAAGTGCCGGCGCGATCCGAAGACTTCGGTCTACGATGGAACGTGGGATTCTTTCAAAGCGATTGCAGAGCGCGAACAGGTGACGCATTTCGCGGAGTCGGGACCGGCTCACCGCGATCCGTTCTACACGCAAATGGAACGGTGGGTGGCGGAGCGGGCGGAC
This sequence comes from Candidatus Hydrogenedentales bacterium, assembly GCA_041744855.1. Taxonomy (GTDB): domain Bacteria; phylum Hydrogenedentota; class Hydrogenedentia; order Hydrogenedentales; genus JBGTJY01. The sequence continues at coordinate 531 of JBGTJY010000583.1, read as the reverse complement.
AATTGAGGCCGCGCTGACGCCACGTGTTTGATCTTTCCCAAAGCGTTACGGCGGCGCGTCTGGCAATTCTCGCCGCCGGTTCGTTCGCGTTTAGCCTGGCGATTACGTACGCCGTGATTCGCACCGCGCGCCGCGCCGGGCTTCATGCGCATCCGAACGAGCGATCGTCGCATACCGTGCCGACGCCGCAACTGGGCGGGATTGGCGTGGCGATTCCCATCGTCGCGTTCTTGGCTATTGCAGCCTACATTGATCGTTCGGCATCGTCCCCACTATTCGTGCCGCTTTGGGTCTTGATTCCAAGTGTTCTGTACTTTGTCGTTGGCCTCAATGACGATTTGCGGCCTTTCTCGGCGGGCGCAAAACTGATCGCGCAGGCGGTCGTTGCAGTGGGAACGGTCATCGCTCTGAACTACGGGACGCTTGGCGACCTTGAAGTATGGTATGCCGCAGTGCTTTCTGGTTTGTGGGTTCTCTGGATCGTGGGCTTCGTCAATGCATTCAATTTCATGGATGGCATGAACGGCAAAG
>JBGTJY010000582.1:0-2387 GCA_041744855.1 Candidatus Hydrogenedentales bacterium | reverse complement strand
GCCGCCGAAAGACTACGACGTAGCGACATCCGCGCGGCCTGAAGAGATTCGCGCGCTGTTTCCCCGGTGCATCGACGTAGGCGCCGCGTTCGGCGTGATGATGATCCCGCGCGACGGGCACACGATCGAAGTAGCGACGTTTCGACAGGACGGGCCATACGAAGATGGCCGTCATCCCTCGCGCATCGAATTCGTCGACGAGCGGGCCGACGCGCAGCGGCGCGATTTCACCGTCAACGCGATGTTCCTCGATCCGGAGTCGGGGGAGGTGCTCGACTACGTCGGCGGCCAGGACGACTTGCGCGCGGACCTGATTCGCACCGTGGGCGATCCTCGACAGCGATTTCGGGAAGACCACCTGCGGCTCATTCGCGCCGTCCGGTTCGCCGCGCGATTGGAGTTCAAGATCGATGCTGACACAGCGTCCGCGATCCGCGAAATGGCGCACCTCATTACCCGCACGAGCGCCGAACGGATCGGGCAGGAGGTGATCAAGATTCTGATCGAAGGCCACGCGGCCCGCGGAATCGCGTTGCTCGACGATACAGAATTGTTGCCCCACGTCTTGCCCGAAATCGCTCGCATGAAAGGCGTCGAGCAACCACCGGAGTTTCATCCCGAAGGCGACGTCTACACGCACACATTGATGGTCATGGACGCGCTCGATGCCCCCTCTCCCACGCTGGCGCTCGGCGCGTTGTTGCACGACGTCGGCAAACCGTTGACGCAGACCTTCGAAGATCGAATTCGATTCAACCTGCACGACAAAGTGGGCGCGCGCGAATCGGAGCAGATTTGCCGCCGATTGCGGCTGTCGAATGAGATTACCGACCGCGTCTCGTGGCTCGTCGAGCAGCACATGCGCATCGGCGTCGCGCGCGACATGCGCGAAAGCAAGCTGAAACGCCTCGTGCGCGAAGAGGGATTCGCCGAGCTACTCGAGCTGCATCGGGCCGACTGCCTGGGCAGCCACCGTCACCTAGATTTATATGACTGGATCAAGACCTACGCGGAGAACCTCAAACCGGAAGAAACGCGGCCCACGCCGTTGATCACAGGCGACACATTGATCGAGATGGGATATCGGCCCGGGCCGTTGTTCCGCGAAATCCTGAACACCGTCGAAGACGCGCAACTAGAAGGCAAATTCACAGATGAAAGCCAAGCCCGCGCATTCGTAAGCGAAAACTGGCCGCAGTAACGCAACCCGCCCGGGTACCGCCGCACTCCGGGTACCGCCGCTTTTCAAGCGGCGAGTGTGCACGATTCGCCCAAGCCGCCCCGCGCGCCGCTTAAAAGCAGCGCTACAAGGAGTTATTCCCGCTGCGGAAGCACCAGCGTAATAGTAGTCCCAGTCGGCCGATTCGGCTGCGCGCGCAACTGTCCCCGATTCCGCTGAGCAATCGCATGCACACTCGCGAGGCCGACGCCGAACGCCAACAAGTCGCGGCCGGAATCCAGCGCGGTCTTCAGCGCAGGCGGCAACCCGGCGCCCGAATCGGTGACCGACACATAACAGCCGTCGATGCGATTCTCCGTTCGGATGACGATCTCGCCGCCGGTCGGCGTGCATTCAATCGCATTCCGGATCAAACTCGTAACGGCGCCGGCGGCATCGCGCTCATCGGCATAGGCGATGATACGCCCATTGCGATCGAAGCGCAGACGCACGTGGGCCTCCTGCGCGAGCGAAGCCAATTCAACCGTCGCGGTCTCGACGATCCCAGCAATGTCCATCGGCGACGATTCGATGGCGTCGCTCCTCCCGAGCGCGTCGTTGCTCGCTTGCAGGCTTTCGATACGCCGAGCGCTCCTCACCAACGCCTCGCACGCGGGCGAGGACGTGCCGTCGCCCGACTTCAGAAGCCCAGTCACTCCGCTCACGGAGGACCTCACGCGCTGCAATGAACGCGCATTGGCTTCCGCGGCATCGCGCACGCCTTCCTGTTTTTTTTGCGCGAAGATCGTCTTGATCGACGCCGCCGTCTGCAGCAGTCGGCCCGCTTTCTTGCCGAACGCTTCGAGTTGTTGCGTTTCTGCCACCGTGAATGACGCGCTCCGCAAACCGCCATCGGCGTAAATCGCGCCGACGCAACGGTCGAATCCCATCAGCGGGACACACAGCGCTCCCGAACCGACCACGCCCGACCCAGCCGCACCGGAACTGGCCGAACCAAGCCCGCCTTCGACAAGTACCGTTTTCTTGCTTCGCAGCACACGATCGATAATCGTTTCGTTCAGCGGCGGGCCGTCGGGATTACCCGTCTTCGAGTGCGCGGAGAGTATGCGGTAAGGCGCCGGGCCGGCCGCGCCCGTGAGGACATATGCGCGCGTGGCCGAGGTCGCGCCGACCGCCGCCGCCGCAAGTTTGCGCTGCAACACTTCCG
>JBGTJY010000581.1:0-4799 GCA_041744855.1 Candidatus Hydrogenedentales bacterium | reverse complement strand
GAAATACTTGACAGCCTTGCTCACGGGGTCGGTGAGCTTGGTCAAGCGATTAAACTCGTCGTAATCGTAGTCCCAAGTGTGGCTGAGGCCATCCATGAGCGTCGATACATTGCCGAATCCATCATAGGTGTACGTTACGTCGTCCAGTGGGTCGTCCACATAGTCGACGCGTCCGACGTGGTCGTAGTCGAACGTCGTATCGTTCCCGTCCAAATCCTCCGTGGCCGTGACATAGTTGAGCTTATTGTAAGTCATCGTGACGTTCGTGCCCGAACTCGGCGGCGTCAGCTTGGTCTGGCGATTCAGGTCATCGTACTCCATGGTGGTGTAGGTCGTGTCAGGTTCAATGGCCTTTGTCATGTTCCCAGTACGACTGTACTCGAATAGCTTGTTCTGACTGAGATGGTTCGTAATTTTGGTGAGTTGGCCGACGCCGCCGCCACAGCTTCCGCAAGCGCCGGAGGAGTAAAAATAAGTCGTGTCCTTCGAGCGCGGATCGGTCTGCTTGGTCATACGGCCGAGTTTGTCGTAGAAAAGCGTGTTCACGTTCGATTCCGCGTCCGTGATCGTCGTTACGTTACCCATTGTGTCGTAGGCGAGCGCGCTGACGTTACCCTCCGCGTCCGTCGTGCTCGTGATTTGCCCGTAACTGTCATAAGCGACGACCAAGCCGTCGGTGCTTTGTTCCGGCGTAACGGCCTTTGTCAAGCGATTACTACCGTCATAATAAGTGAGGAACTGCGCCCCTTCAGGATCGATTCGCTTCGTCGGGTAGAGACCCGCGGCCGCGTAGTCCCACTCCACCAACGGATCGCCCCCGCCGTCGCCTGCTTTTGCCGTGCTCAGCCGGCCTTGCGCGTTGTAAGTATAGTTCGAGTAATCGGCGACGAAATCCGGGTTAATAATGTCCGTCAGATCGCGCTCGGAGTTATATTGGTAGGTCCACTCCTCATAGGTCGAGGGGGTGTCATAGAACCGCCGGTCTTTGATGTAGGCGTTGGACGCAATGGGCACGTAGAGCGCTTTGTCCAACTCCGTGCTCACGTCCCAATTCCTTACGAGCATGGTGTTGGTGGTCATGTCGCGGTCGTAGCTCGTCTCGAGGCCTTCGGGATAGTACATGCTTATTTTGCTCGGCACGAGGCCCCAGGACGCGTGGTCGTCGTATTCGAAAAGGAAGTCGTACTGATTCCCCGCGAGGTCTTCGATTCGCGAGATGTAGCGGCCGGTTTCGTCGCCGACAACCGCGTAGCTGTACGTGTACTTGATGCTGTCCGAGGAACCATCGTGCGTGACCTTCGTCAGAAAGTCCCCGGAGTAGGCGTAGTCGACGTATTTCTCCGTTGTTGTGCTCGTTTTCAGGCTGACTTTCGTGATGAGATCGCCGCTGTAGTCCAACTGGAGGAAACGCGGATCGCCCGAGGGCGTCGTGACCTTGGTCAGGCGCCCGACATCGACCGTCGCGCTGTTGTACTCAAAACTAATCGTGTTTCCATGGACATCCGCCATGGAACTGAGCCGGGAGTACGTGTTCGCAGGCGCCGTGAAAGAGTAGGTCGCCTCGCCCGGCATAAACAGCGTGATGGCGCCCGTCGAGCCGTTGCGTTCCATACGGACTCCGAGGTCGTAGGTCGTCGTGCTCTCTTCGCCCGAAGCAACGTACTTACTGATGCTGCCGGCGACGGAGGAGTAGTCGAAATACACCGCGTTGCCGTCGCGGTCGATCAACACGAGCGTCCCGTAGCCCGAGGAATGCCGCACGTGCATGTTCAGGCTGTGGTTCCAGCTATAGCCAATGAGGTTTTTGAACGGGTCGGTCGGCTCGTAGTAACCACGGTGCTTGCCGTAAGGATTGTTGTACGAAAGCGTGAACGCCAACTGAAGGCCGCCGCGGGTGCGGATGCCGATGTCCGTTTCGTTGAGCTGGTATCCGCTGTGGAAAGCGTTATACGTCGAGTTGATGCCTGGCGTGTTAATACCCGTCTGAAGGTTCTGCTGCAAACTCTCCATCGAGCCCGCAGGCTTGCCGGGACCAAAGAAGCCTGGGAACGGAATCCCGCCGCCATCGGGCAAGTACTCGGCCGGGTTGCCTACATCGCTCCGCCCGCCGCCGCCGCGTGTCGTACCGAGCGAGGTCTGATCGTAGAACTCGGGGGGCAAAACGTCGTCGGGAAAACCGCCTGAGCCGCCCTTGACGTTTTGCAATTCCGCGTTGTCAACTGATTTCGCCGACGCCTGGAGCGTGTCGCAGATGACCAACGCCTCGCCGCTCCACGCCGTGTTGAACTTCTGGCTGTCCCAAAACTCCGGGTCCTTGTCAAGATCGCGGACCGTGACGCCGCCATAGGACTGCTCGCTCACGAGGACAAAGTGGTCCCCATCGACGAACGCGATGAAAGGCGTGGGAACGGAGTGCCTGTCCTCAGCCTTCACGCCGACGAGTTGCACGCCGACGACCTCCGCGGCCTCGACCAGTCCCCACATCGTCGTGCCGGCGTCATCCGTGCCTGCGGAAACCGCCAGTTCGTCAATGCTCGCGTCAACCCCACGCGACGCAAGCATATAATGCAGCGAAATCGGCCCGCAGGCATTGGCGAGGACCGTCGGGGGTTGCCTGCGCGCTACTCGCGAGGTGCCGGAAAGATGTTCGAGGATGTAATTGATGCTATCGACAGCGGAGTCCGCCGCGCGCGTGTCGGGGTGGTCGTCGACGACGTCGCTGTAGACCGTGACGGCGTAATCGTAGTCGCCGTTCAAGGTGTACAACCTCCCCATTCGTAACAATGCCACGCCTGCGAGCTCGCTCGTGGGGTACTGGTTAACGTACTCGTTGTACGCCGTTATACCCGCGTTGTAGTCGTCGGCATAGAGGCGTTCGATGGCGATTGCCTTGTGGAACGCGGCCCGCTCGCAAATCGCAGTCTCGGCCGAATACTGAGCCAAGACCTGATCGAAGTAGGGGATCGCGTCGCCCTTGTAGCCGGTGTTCATGTAAGCGTCGCCGAGGAAATAGAGAATCCAAGCTTCGATGGAATCGAAGACTCCCGTACTCCCGACGATTGCCTCCATTCCGCTCGACTCCCATTCTTCGAGCATGTTCCAATAGTTGAGGCGAGACTCCGGACGGTTCATTTCGTAGCGCCGCTGATAGAGGCCAATCATGGCGCGCGAAAACCAGGTATTGACGGACCGCGTGTCAATCGCGACACGGTCTTTGAGGTTCTGAATTGCACGCGCGTACTCGCCGTTTCCGAGCGCCCGCGCGGCTTCGAGATAATGCAAAATCGTGCTGACTTGGATGGGGTGCGTCGGATGCTGGTCCATCAGTTGAGCAGCGAAACCGTAGGTTGCCTGCCAGTATTCGCGTGCGAGCGTGTCGTCATCCGCCTTTTCCGCTTCTCGTGCGCGTGAGTAAGCAGAGCCTAGGAGTAGATACTTGCATTCGGCGGTGCTGCATTCTTCCCACGTCGGGAGGCCAGCCTGATACTCCTCAATCTGTTCCACGGTGAATTCGCCATTGAATGCGCGATTCGCCATGGCATTCGCTTCTTCGTACGCGATGACAGCGGCTTCAGACAAGGGGAACCGATCAACCACATCGATATATGTGAGCGCGGCCGCTACCGGATCGCCTGAGGCGTCTGCATCCGCCGCATCCTCAAGCATTGAAAGCGCGAGTGGATCAATCGGCCCGTTGTTAGGCTGCGCTTGAGCCAGTTTGATGGGGGAAGGCGGCGCTTCAATTTCTTCCGGCGATCTTGGCGCAACGGCAACTTGAAACGGCTCCGGAAGCACTTGTTCTGGCCCGGGTAATGGAGCGGAGGCCTCGGCTTGGGATGCGACAACCGAAAGCCGATCAGCGCTAAGCACACTCAATCCCGTGGCGCTAAGATCGAGTTCCTTTGAAGCTTTATCCACTGTGGATTCGGAATGCTCTGCTTGAGCCATCAGCATCCATGCGGGTAACTGTACTTTTAGCTCTTCGGCAGCAGCAACGTCGGGCGGGAAGAAGTGCCAGGCACTAATGCAGGAGGGAAAGAACGTGATAAGCGTGAACGCGGCGCTGACACGCAACGAGGTGGATAGGTGACTTCCAGTGCCCATGTGGAAACTCCTCCCGGGCTTCCGCAAGCTGAATCGCGGACGCCGTCCAAGTAAATTTCAGCGTTTGATGTCTCCCAAGTGTCTGGGTATCGCGTTCCTGAAATCTGTTTGAGTGTCGGCGTCTCGATAGTCTTCCGTAGCAATGAGACACCCTAAGATACTAAGGAGTTCTTATTTCGTCAAGGAGTTTCTGCTCAAATACATGACTCGTAATGATAAACAGTTGACCTTTCCAGAAAGTTTTCAGTCCTTTCGCGGTGTTAAAGAAAAAAACAGAGTACGCAGTCCGCGCCCGAAATTTTTTCCTTGCGAAATTTTTGTTTTTGAGTGATAGTGACGTTTGATGTGCTCTGCGTCCGCTCATTGGGCAGGCGGGAATCCGCAATGGAAACTCCTCAAACGATCTTGGTGCAGAAAGAAGCCTCGTACGTCAGCAGGAAAAGAAAACAAGAGGGACGACGTTTTTGGAGAGACAATATCCCCTTGAAACAACTGTCCTGCGCATCCACGAAACTTTGATGGAAATTGCAACTATTAGTGAAAGCCCGATTGTAGTTGCTACTCGCTCTCTCGGTATCGCCGTTCACAATCTACTAGGGCCCATTTGCAATTGGGACTTTTCTCGATATATGCGCATACGTTTGGATCCAGGTTCTGTCACACTTACGACCGGACCTCAGATGGAGAGGCCATTA
>JBGTJY010000580.1:0-2157 GCA_041744855.1 Candidatus Hydrogenedentales bacterium | reverse complement strand
AGGAATCTCCCATTCCGATCCGGCGCGCCGGGTTAGTGTGGAGAGTCCTGCCTGCACAGGAATGACGGAAACCTGGGCCTTTCTTAGCAGCGCCAGACCAGTCATTCTGAGCGCCAGCGAAGAATCTCACTCGCGCGATTTCCTCCGAGTTTTTTCGCGCGGTGATTCTTCGCTCGCGCTCAGAGAGACGCGCGCTTGGGTGTTGCGATAGGTTTTAGAAAATTTTTCTGTGCAAATCTGTGCAATCTGTGGACCCATAAAAGGACCCCAAGATGCCCCCTGCCATTTCGATCGACAAACTCCACAAGAGTTACCGCAACGTCCATGCGGTCCGCGGACTGTCTTTCGACGTCGCAGAGGGCGACATCTACGGATTCCTCGGCCCAAACGGCGCGGGTAAAACCACCACGATGCGCGTGCTCGCGACCCTCCTGCGGCCCGACTCCGGCACGGCGCACGTCATGGGCCACGACGTAGTGCGCGACGCGAAATTGGTCCGGCCCATCATCGGCTACATGCCCGACCTGAGTGGCGCCTACCGCGACATGATGGTCTCCGAGTACCTCGAGTTCTTCGCAGCGGCCTACCGCATCCCGCTCCACAAACGCGCCGACGTAGTGAACGATTGCATCACGCTCACCGGCCTGGAAGAAAAACGCAACGAACTCATCGAAGGCCTCTCGCGTGGAATGCGCCAGCGCCTTGGCCTCGCGCGCTGCCTCGTCAACGACCCGAAAGTACTGATACTCGATGAACCCGCGTCGGGCCTCGATCCACGCGCCCGCATCGAAGTCCAGGAAATCTTGCGCACGCTCGGCGAAATGGGCAAGACGATCCTGATCTCGTCGCACATCCTCTCCGAGCTGCGATTCCTCTGCAACAAGATAGGCATCCTCGAAGGCGGCAAGCTCATCTATTCCGGCACAATCAAAGACGCGCTCGAACGCGCACGCACGCGTCATCGCCTCGAAATCCGCCTCGTCGATCGCCAGGCCGATGCGGCCATACACCTCAGCAACGCGTCGGGCATCATTAATTCGTTCGTCGAAGACGGCATCGTCGTCGCCGAATTGCCACCCGGCAAAACGGACTTCAGCTTCGTAGCCCGCGAACTCGTCACCGCCGGATTCAACGTCCTCACAATCAAAGAAGAAGAAATCCTGCTCGAAGACGCCTTCATCACGCTGACGGGCGCGGCAAGAGCGCTGGGAGAAAAGCAAGCCAATTCAGCCGAGGCCCTATGACCATCCGCAGCCTGGAATTCCCCATTCTAGGCAACGAAATCCGCCGCCTCTCGCGCAAGCGGTCCGTGCACGGTGTTCGAATAGCCGTCATTGGCTTCGTGTTTATCGCCATGCTGATCACCGCGCCGACGTTCATGGTTGGCGGGGCGAGCGGCTCCGCCGCAGACTCGATGAGTCAGTTTATCCGGATAATAATTCCGTTCATGGTAGCCATCGCGTCGTGGGTGTTGCCGCTAATCCGCTCGACAGAAGCATTCGCGGCGGAGAAACGCGACGGCACGCTACCTATTCTGCTCCTCGCGAGCACGAGCATCGCGGACATCTATCTCGGCAAGGCGCTCATCGTCCTAATGGAAAGCGCGATTCTATTGCTGAGCGTACTGCCGCTTTACGTGATTGGCACGTATTTCGGCGGCATCTCCGCAATTGATATCGGCCAAACGATGTTGACCGCGACAATACATTGCATCTTCATCACCGCGCTCGGTCTCTACTTCTCCGTCGCCACGCGCTCCATACTCGCCGCGCGAGTTGCCACTCTGGCCTGCTTCGTGTTGTTCGCCTATTCTGCAAGCGCGTATACGTGGTTCGCAACGAGATGGTTTGACGTTCCGGCTTCAAGCCAAACTGCAGTCATTTCGACTTTGCTGCCGATTGTGTACGCCGTGGGCGCGGCAGCGGTGGTCGCCGCAATTCCCTTCACATTGCGTTCGTTGGCCAAACTTTCCGCGCCGGCCGCGGTTCCTTCTCGAAGACGCTCGCGCGGTCCTTCTGAGGTCAGCGAAGTATCAACGGGACACGATCGTGCGTTCGTCCGAACACTTTGGATGCGCAAAACTGCCAAAGATCCGGTCGCCGCGTTGATTCAGGGTGCAACCCTGGGAATGGGAATGCGCGACCATTCCACTTCCAT
>JBGTJY010000579.1:0-4492 GCA_041744855.1 Candidatus Hydrogenedentales bacterium | reverse complement strand
CGTTATGGGCCGACGGCTTCGGACACGTTGATGTTGTACGTGATCTTGCGGTATTCACCGCGCTGGCCATACATCGCGGGAGTCGTCGCGTAACACTCGACGACGTGCGGACCCGTTTTGTCGAACTTCATTGTGAGCGTGGGCGCAATGGACATCAGATAACCATCCACGACCCAGGCATGTTGCGCGTAGCCTTCGGGCGCCTTCAACTCGAACTCGCGATTCGCGGCGATGGACCACGGGATCGGGGCTTCCGCCGAAACGGTCGTGAAATCCGAATCCTCGCTCACCGGTTCGCCGTTCATCGATTCGGTATACCGGAAGTGATAGCTCCCTTCATCGTAGAACGTGTAGCGGAACGTGTGCGGACCGTAGCCCGACGCGACTTCGACGCCGTTCACGTGCCACGCGAAAACGCGGTCCGGCGGCGGCGACATTTGGATGCGCATCTCCTGTCCGAGGTAGTAGTGTTCGGGCAGGCTGAAGCCAATCGCGTGTCGCGGAGACGTGGTGACGAATCCCATTTCGCGCTTCACTTCTTCGATGCTCTTGTTCTGCCGCTCGGCGAGTATCTCCAGCGAATTCGGAATCGTTTCCAGCGGTGCTTCCATCGGGATCATCACGCGATGTTCCGCCGTACCGACGTACAACTCGTATTTGCCGGTGTTCAGCAGGTTCGTGGGCGTGATGACGAGACCGCCGTCGATTCGTTTCACGTCGATGAACTCGTCGTAGTCGTGGTCGTTGATCATCAACTTGATTTCGCCCATTTCCGCCACCGGCAGCGGCTTGCCGTCTTTCGTCAAGTGGAGGATGATCGTTTGAGAAAGCGATTGGAACACCAATTTCTCGGGTTGGAATTGGATGTGTGCCGCGTGGCTCTGCGTGGAAACGATCGCGAAGAGCATCGCTGCTCCGAGCACCGTGGCGCGTCGACCTCGACGCCGGGAACCTTCGTACTTCGTTTGTGTGTTCATGGGATTCTCCTTTTATTCGATGAACGTCCTTGGTCAAAGCGAGGTTCGTGCTTGTTCGCGGCCTTTATAGTCGAGATGGTGGATTACAACATCCGCATTGATGGGCGTCGACGCGTCGTATTCGGGCAGCCTGCTCATCTCTTCGAAGGTATAGGCCACGTTCACGCAGCTGTCATTCCATTCGATACTGGTTACCGCGCGGGGGCTCATCAGGATTTGTTTCGAGGAGAACTTCGATCCGAGATCCGCCACGAGCTCGACTATCCGCCAGCCCACGTCGTCCACGATGAAGTCGTGCATTTTCCCCCCACGCTCGGCCTCTGCATCGTGAATCGAATACTTGAGCACATCGCGCAGGCTTCGCAGATGCGGGTCGAGGACTTCCGTTTGAGGGTGGTTTTGGATTTCCCGGACTATTTCGGCGGACGGCATTAAACCGTATTGAGACCAATAGGGCACCCATTGATAGTGAGTGTGAAGTTGGATTTCGTGTTGCCGAGACACGGGGCGATCGAAGTCGATGTCGGGACTGTCCTTGATTTGATCTTTGGTGTGAGCGACCTCCAACACCTTTCGCGACGAGTCAGCGTGCCCGAGCGCACTGGGCGCGATCAGGACTTTACGCCCGATTAACCATGGGCCCGTCTTCGCGACAAGGTAGCGCACCGCCCACGATGTATCGTCGAAATAAAAGTCATCGACCGATCCCATTTCGCCATCGATCAGATCGAGATTGTATCCCAGTAGTTCACGCATGCTGAGTTGCATTGCGAAGTGCCTCCGCTTTCAAGAGAAGATTAAGAGTCGAGAGTGCAACCGTCATGCCACTCCGTTCGCGAAAACGGCTTAGCCATTTAGATGGGCGTGAGCGAAGATGCGACTGTAGCGATTTGACTCGGCGGGAAAACGAATACGGCGAATCCTGCAAAAACGCGCCGACGCTTACTTTTTAGGCACGTTGCATCGGTGGCAACTGCGCCGGTGGCTTTTCACCTGGTGGGTTTTCGACGGGCGGATTCTTGTCAGGCGGATTCTTAGCGGGGTTGGGCGGCTCTTTGACCGGCGGACCGTCGGTGCCCGGAGGCGGTTCGATCGGTTTGGGCGGACCGCCGGGTTTCTCTGGCTCTTTTACCGGGGGAACTTGGGGAGGTTTTGGGGAACCCATAAACTAGTAATCCCATCGTTATACGCATTCTACAAAGCGCGAATTTCGCTGAGCCACATGTATCAAGAGCTTATGTATCAAGAGCTGTGCCATCGAACCCGCCGCGCGAATTCGACATGCGGAATGATCGAGGCGGATACCTTTGTTACCGATCTATACGGGGATCGATTTCGAAACTCGCTTTGAATTGTTCATCTGCGTGAAGTACGCCGGCGGGCGCTTGTTGATTGATCGGGCCGGCGGTGGGGAGTTGGCGCGTCTTGGTTCAACCGGCTGACAAGGCTCAATGATTCACAAACTAACGCGCTTCGGCCGCCTGATAGGCGATTCCCCGAGTATGCGGCGGATATACGACCTTATCCGCAAGGGCGCCGCGGTCGACATGCCGATTCTCATCGTCGGCGAGACAGGTTCCGGCAAGGAACTCGTCGCGCGCGAGGTGCATGATCGGAGCCATCGCAATAGTGGGCCTTTCGTGGCCGTCAACACCGGCGCACTCTCGCGCGAGTTGGTGGGCAGCGAGCTTTTCGGCCACAAGAAGGGGGCGTTCACCGGCGCAACGGAAGAAAAGGTCGGCCGCTTGCGCGAAGCGGACGGCGGCTCATTCTTCCTCGATGAGGTGGGCACGATGGACGAGCGCACGCAAATCGCGCTGCTCCGCGTGTTGGAGCAGGAGAAGTTCCGGCCGATCGGCGCCAAGCGCGATATCAGCGTCGATTTCCGCCTCATCGCCGCGACCAATGAAGACCTCCAACGCGCGGTCGAAACGGGTCACTTCCGCGAGGATTTGCTTTATCGACTCAAGGTGCTTTGTATCGACCTTCCGCCCTTGCGGGATCGCGCGGACGATATACCGATGTTGAGCCATGCATTCATTGAGAGCATCAACCAGGAGTATGGTTTTCGGATCGAGGGGATCAGCCCGGGCGCGCTCAGCGCCTTGATAAACTTTGAGTGGCCGGGCAACATTCGCGAGTTGAAGAACGTCATCGCGCAGGCCGCGGTCGTCGCGGAATCGGGCCTGATCGATTTGAAGCATCTGCCAGACCGCGTAGGAGAGTGGGCAGGGTCAGGAGACTTGGCGGGGTCAGGAGAATTGCCGGGGTCAGGAGAATTGCCGGGGCTGGCGGAATTGGCCGGATCTGCGGGAGAAATGACCGAACCGCAAGTCCAAGCAGACGGCCCGATCTCGTATGAATTGGACGCAGACGAGCCCCGCGATCAGGACGAAGCTTCCGAGTTCGCAGAATCGACTGCGGTTGAAACACGTGAGGCCAGTGCGGGAGACAGTCCGTCCACGCAATTCCGCGTCGCCGCGAACGGGCTCTTCGTGCCGGTTGGCGCGTCGTTGGAAGATGTGCAGCGTGAATACACGCTCACGACACTGGACATGTGCGAGAACAACAAGACGCGCGCCGCTCAGCTACTCGGGATCAGCCGGAAGACTCTGTACGATCGCCTCTCGCGTTGGGGAGTGAGCGACGAGAAAGATCCCTGAGTCATTCTTCCGGGAGCCAGATCGCCCGCCTTCCTTTTACGCGACCGGCACCGGACGTTCCCGCAGCATGTTGTATAACGTCTTTCTCGCGACTCCAAGGCGTTTCGCGGCCTCCGTCTTGTTCGAATGGACCGACTGGAGTGTCTCCCGCGCGTACACTTCGACCACTTGGTCGATCTGCATGCCCCAAGGCAAAAACACACCGCCCTGCGTCGTCGTCGCCGAGGTGAAGCCGTTTCCGACCTGCGCGCCATTCGCGAGTCGCCCATCGAACTGATGGCCGCCGCCGAGGTGGCCGCCGCCGAGATGACCGTTGCCGAGATGACCGTTAGCGGAGTGACCATTGCTATTTGCAACGGCCATGATTTCGCTCATTGGCGCGGGCTCGACGTTCTGCTCGGCGAATCGATCCGGCAAGGAGCCGACGCCGATTATGCCGGACTCCTGGCAGACCGCCGCGTGCATGAGCGCGTTTTTGAGCTCCCGGATATTTCCAGGCCACGGGTACGCCATCAGCCGGCTCATCGCCTCGGTACTGACGCCGTCGATATTTAGATGGTACTGCTTCCGGATGAACTGCAGGAAGAAGTCCACGAGGATCGGAATATCGTCCCGGCGCTGTCTCAAGCTCGGCACGTCCACGCGCATTACCTGCAAGCGGTGCAGGAGGTCGGCGCGGAAAACACCGCGATCGACGGCATCTTCGAGCGGTAGGTTACTCGCGGCGACGATTCTGACGTTGACCGACTTGTCGCTGCTGGCGCCGACGGGACGAATTTGCTGCGTCTCCAAGGCGCGCAACAGCGCGACCTGCACGTGCTCGTTGGTGCTTGCGATCTCGTCCAGGAACAA
>JBGTJY010000578.1:0-1529 GCA_041744855.1 Candidatus Hydrogenedentales bacterium | reverse complement strand
CGATCCAATGCCAGACCGCTCACCGTGAGCTCCTCCCCTGTCTTCCAGACAAATGTCCATGCGCCACTGCTGGCGATTCGCTCGCGCGCACGATCCACCTTGGCGCTGCCATGAATCTCGGCGCCAGCGGGGATGATAAGGTGCCCGTTGTGCCAAACATCGTCAGTGACCAAGCCGACGATCGGCGTCGCAATCGCCGACGAATCCACGGTGATGACGAGTTCGCACTGAACGAGCATGCCGAACGGGGCAAAATCCCCGATCGGTGGAGACGTTTCGCGCGGCGGATTGAAGGCCGTCATGTCGCGTGTCACCGTCTCGACCACTTGCGATTTTCTGCCGGCCCTGTCCGCCGCGCTTGCCCGCCTCGGGCGAAAGCGTTATTTTCTCACCATGACAGCCACCACCTCGCAAACCGTCGAAGAGCGCGTCACGAAGCTAGAAGAATCCGTCGCGCGCTTGCTGGCAGGTTCGAAGGAACGCAACCCGGAGGCTTGGCGGAGCGTGGTGGGCATATTCGGCGACGATGAATTGATGAAACAAATGGACGAGGAAGGCCGGCGCTGGAGGGCAGAGGAGAATCGGCGCTCGCTCTCGTGATCCTTCTGGATACCGACCATTTCACCGCCCTGAAGTATTGGGCGAACTCCCGTCGCGACGCCCTGCTCGCACGGATGGGATCATCGGAAGACAGAAACTTTGCCCTCACGCCGATGACGTTGGAGGAACAAACGCGCGGCTGGCTCGCGCAAATCCGCGCCGCGCGTGACGTGCATCAGGAAGTTCCATTTTATTCGCGACTGGTTGGCTTGTTCCAGTTCGTCGCCCCGTGGCAAATCGTGGAATTCGATGAAGCCGCCGCCGATGCGTTCGAGCGCCTGCGCGCGGAGCGCATCCGCATCGGCGCGATGGATTTGAAGATCGCCTCGATTGCGCTCGCGCACGACGCGCTGCTGCTCTCGGCGAACCTGCGCGACTTCCGGCAGGTGCCGGGATTGCGAGTCGAGGACTGGATGGCTTAAACGCCCGACGTGCCTCGCGACTTCCGCCGATACCGCGCGATGCGACGCGGCGACTGCTTCAGTGCGATGAGGCAGTAGAGGTCGGCGAGAAATTCCGCATCGGTTTCGAGTTCCAGCTTCACCGCCATGATCGCTTCCGCGCCCGGCGCGATGCCGGTGCGCCGCGCCAGTTCCTTGTCGGCCTTGCGATAGATCGCGTAGGTGCTGCGGCGGATGGCGATGGTTAGCTCTCGGGTTCTCGGTTGTGGTTTCGTGTTTTTCATTCGCGAAGTTTGCAGCCGTCGCGCCGACGAAATGCGCCCGTTTGAGCGCAGCTTGCATCGAGTCTCGCGTGGTGAAATCGGACGCAGGGCTAAATCCTGTTCGGCACCGGATGCCGCATCCCGGCTTCGGCTTGCTGCGACATCGGCTCCGGGTTGCGACAAAGCGGGTTCGCTTCGCTGCGCCCCGCCATCCGGCTCGCGGCAACTCGCCCTCGCGTCGGTGCATGTCGATCTCCGCGCCGCG
>JBGTJY010000577.1:0-9727 GCA_041744855.1 Candidatus Hydrogenedentales bacterium | reverse complement strand
ACTCCAAACTATGTTTTTAACAAATTACGAAATCAAGGAAAAGTTGCATTTATGTCTTGAATCCTGCTTGATTAAACGCGGAATGGATTCGGATTTTATCGTCAAACGTTTCCGGCACGAACGTCAAATTCTCGCAAATCTCGAACATCCGAATATCGCAAGGCTTTTTGACGGCGGCACGACCGGGAACGGCTTGCCATATTTGGTGATGGAATACATCGAAGGCGCGACGCTCTA
This sequence comes from Candidatus Hydrogenedentales bacterium, assembly GCA_041744855.1. Lineage (GTDB taxonomy): Bacteria > Hydrogenedentota > Hydrogenedentia > Hydrogenedentales > JBGTJY01. The sequence goes on along the minus strand of JBGTJY010000577.1, from coordinate 9,490 downwards.
TGATTATTGCGATGCGCAGAAAATGACGATTGCCGAACGCCTGGAAATTTTCCAGAAGATTTGTTCCGCTGTTTCTTACGCGCATTCGAAACAGGTCATCCATCGTGATATCAAGCCGAACAATATTCTGGTCACAAAATTAGGCGTGCCGAAACTGCTTGATTTCGGAATCGCGAAGATTCTCGATCCGGAATTGATTCACGAATCCGTCAGCCCGACCGCTTCGATGATGCGTCTTTTGACACCTGATTATGCAAGTCCCGAGCAAATTCGCGGCGATGATGTCACGCATAAAAGCGATATCTATTCGCTCGGAATGCTGCTTTACGAACTTCTTTCGGGTCATCGTCCGTTCAATTTTGCAAAACTTTCGCTTTATGAAGTTTCGCGAATTATCTGCGAAGAATTTCCCGAAATGCCCAGTAAAATACTCTCAAAAAAGGAGAATTTACTTTCGGTTTATGATTCGAAAAAAGGAAATTCCGCTGATTTTACCGAGGTTCGGCGAACTTCCGTCCGCAAATTGAAAGGAGAGCTTTCGCCAAATCTGGACAACATAATTCTCAAAGCGCTCGCGAAAGAAGCGTCTGAAAGATATTCGTCCGTTGACGGTTTTTCGGCAGATATAGCAAAACATCTGCGCGGCGAAAAGATTACGGCGCGGAATTTTTCGCCAAAAACCACGATTGCGACAGACAGTTCACCAAATGTTGCCGCGATGCAGAACACGAAATCGCTCGCGGTTTTGCCGTTTCGTCAACTCAATCTGAACCATGAAAAAGACACTGGAGAGAAATTTCTCGGCTTGGGTTTGGCGGACGCGATCACCACGCGGCTCAGTAAAATCCGGCGTTTGCTAGTCCGTCCGACAAGTTCCGTCATCCGTTTTGACGGCGATGTTGCCGATCCGATCCGTGCTGGACAAGAACTTGGCGTCGAATTTTTGCTCGACGGTCATATAAAAAAAGCGAAAGATCGTTTGCGCGTTACGGTTCAGCTCCTTGATATCTCAAAAAACGCCACTGTTTGGGCTACCTCGATCGATGAAACAATCAGCGATATTTTTAGTCTGGAAGACGCGATTTCTACGAAAGTAACCGAAGCGCTGCTGCCGCATTTGTCTGAAAGCGAAATCGAACAATTTTCAAAACGCGGCACGAATAGCGGCGAAGCGTACGAATACTATCCTCGCGGTCGATATTATTTCAGTCTTTTCACCGAAGAAGGTCTGGCAAAAGCGCTCCTTAATTTTCACGCCGCGATTGCTGAAGATGAAAATTACGCGCATGCATATTCGGGGATCGCTGATTATTACACCTGGCTCGGCGTTTTTGGAATTCTTCCGCCGCAGGAATGTTTCCGCGCCGGAATTGAGGCTGCCGAAAAGGCTGTCGCGCTTGACGACCAACTCGCCGAGGCGCATACGAGTTTGGGTTTTGCCGTCCATGCCGGCGACAACGATTGGGCAAAAGCCGAATTCCACTTTTTACGCTCGCTTGAATTAAACCCAAATTACGTCACAAATTTTGTCTGGCTGGCGATTCTAAGATTCACCGAAGCGCGTTTTGACGAAGGAATTCGCTTTGCAAAACGATCGATCGAATTGGATCCGTTTTCCGCGTTCGGACACCATAATATTGGCTGGGGGTTGTATTTTGCGCGGCGTTTTGATGAAAGTATTGCGCAATATCAAAAGGTTACCGAAGAATTTCCGACTTATGGGCTCGGATTTTACGGATTGAGCAAAGTTTTACGATATGTCGGGCGATTTGATGAGGCGATGGCTGCGGTCGAACGCGCGGTCAAGATCTTTGAAAACAGTCCGTTTTCGGTTCTCGCCAAAATCGAAACACTTGCCGCCGCCGGCGAAAAACAGGAAGCCGAAACGCAGCTTGTAAAATTTTTCGAAAGCGCGGGCGAACGGTTTGTTTCGCCCTATCATTTGGCGCTGATTTACTGTTGACTGGACGACAAAGATAAGGTATTGGAAGCGCTCGAGAATTGTTTTGATATAAAAGATGCCTGGCTAAACTGGCTAAATGTCGAACCGGTTTTTGACCGTCTGAAGGGCGAACCCCGATTTATCGAACTGAAGGAAAAGGTCGATGCTCGGATAAATTTTTCGGATTCGTTTGTCAATTTTTCTGCTGACGAGAGTCGGGAAATTCTGAAAAACGATCAGGTCGATGCGGAAAAACTCACTACATCTGTTCAAGAAAGTTCGTTTCACGATCGCGAAACGATGATCATGACCGCCGCTGAAAAAATTACCAATTTGAAACAGGGCGGCGGTGCGACGAACTCACGAAAATTTATTTATTTTGGAGTTGCCGCGGCTGTTTTGCTGACAATTTTTGGTTTGTATTGGACAAACATTTTGACGTTTAGCGCGACTTTTGGTCCGAAAACGACTCAAACCGCCGCAGCGAAATCTTTGACAATGGTCGTTTTGCCGCTCAAAACTGTGCCGGGCGAAGAAGATTACGGAATCGGCGTTGCCGAATCGCGCGAGGGAAAAATCCAGGTCGAGCTCGCGCAACTCCGTTACTTGCTGCCGCGTCTCACCACCAAGCACAGCGCCATGTCCCGGTTGACCGGCGGCATCGGTGGACGCGGCCCCGGCGAAACCAAACTTGAAATTGACCGCCGCCGTGCACAGGATCGCATCACGGCCCTGCAACGCGAGGTGCAGCGATTGGGCCAACGTCGCCGGCTCCGACGGCACGTCCGCAGCGAAAAAAGCATTCCGACCGTTTCGATTGTGGGCTACACCAACGCTGGGAAATCCACGTTGCTCAACCGGCTGACGAACAGCGAGGTGGTCGCGCGCGATGAACTCTTCGCGACGTTGAATCCCGTGTCGCGGAGGCTGCGATTTCCCGAGGAACGCGAAGTGATCATCACGGATACGGTGGGTTTCATTCGCGAATTGCCGCCGGACTTGATGGACGCATTCAAGACCACGTTCGAAGAGATCGAGCCCGCGCATCTATTGCTGCATGTGCTCGATGCATCGGATCCGCGCGTCGATGAACGATACGCAACCGTGCGATCGTTGCTGTCGGATCTCGGATTCGAATCGAAGCCGACGGTCGTCGTGCTCAACAAGAGCGATCGCTGCGACGTAGTTGAACTCCATGGACTCGCGCGTCGCTACGATGGAATCCCCGTCTGCGCACTCGACCCAGCGACATTCGGCCCCGTCCTCGACGCAATCGCCCAGGGCCTGTGGCCACAGGTGCAGAGTGCAGCCGCCACGTTCGAAACTCCTCTCGCACGCGACGTAGTCTGAGTCTCGTTCCATGCAGAAACTCAAACGGCCAATAGAATCCCCCTTCGAAGGGGGCAGGTTTTTCATAAAAATACCTTGGGGGATGTGCCTGACGCTCCTGCTCGTGACCGCCTGCTCCAACTCCGCCGACGTCGAAACTGCACGCCAACGCCTCCTGGATATGTCGAGGGAGGTCGACGCGATGAACCAGGCCGTCGCCCAGGGAAATGCCGAGGCCGCGCAACAACACCAAGCCGAAGCGACCCGACTATTGCGCGCAGCCCGATACCTATACGAAAGCGGCGGCGCGGAGCGCTCGAACGACCCGCGCGTATTGGCCGGCTTCGCGGATGTCTTGCGGCAGACGGGCGACTTCGATCTTGCCGCGAGGATGTACCGCAACGCCACGCACCAGATCGATGATGACGCGACGTTGTGGCTCAATCTCGGCAAGTCGCTCGCGGCCTTGGACGAATCAGGCTACAGCGAAGCCAAGGCCGCGCTCGAAAAGTGCGCCGAGCTCGCCACCGACAATGCGCTGAAAGCAGAGGCGCTATTCGAACTCGCAACCGTCTATCGACGCATGGGTCTGTACGATTTTGCCGGCGAGTATCTTCAGCAAAGCCTCGAGCTGCGCCCCGAGGCGGATAACGTCCGCGTGTTCCTTGCCGCGCATTGGGCGAGACGCGGCGACGTGCTAAGCGCATCCGCGGAATTGGATCGATTGACGGCCCGCACACCCGAGACCGCTTCGCTAGTCCGCGACATCATGGGCACCGCCCTCGCCGACTTCGAGTCCTATCGCCACAAGTTTGCCGACAGCGCACCGACTCACTTGGCTTACGCGAAGTTGCTGATCAGCGTGGGACGCAACGACGAGGCCGTACCCGCGCTGGAGCGATCGCTCGAACTCGACGGATCGAACTTCGTCGTGTGGAATTACCTCGGCAGCGTCTCCCGCGAGGTGGGCAACAGCAAGCGCGCGCGGGAGGCATTCGAACGATCCCTCGCGCTCAATCCTGACCAGCCCCGAACGACTCAAGCCCTACAAGAACTCGCCGTGCCCGCCGACACGCCCGAAATCCGGTTCCAGGACCAAGTCACCCCGGCGCCGGTGCCGTAACCCGGTCATCGAGACGAGGCAGGCGGAAGCCGCCGCGCGGTCACAATGACGCAACGCTCAGCCGATCCTCAACGATTCGTCTGAGCAGCGTGGCGCAACCGAGCACATACTCCTCGCTCACTCGATCGTCGACCCAAAGATTGATCACTCGCCGCGCAAAATACTCCGCATCCGGGCAAGCGTCGTCGGAACTAAAAATCCGATTCAGAGGCCAAAACAGGCTCGAGACGTGAAACGAGTTCCGCCTGATCGACTCGACCGTGCTTTCGAATTCACGCTCGGTGTTCAGCAGCGCGGAGTAGCGCCAACATACACCGCTTTGCTGCCAGTTGTTCAGTCTCGTTACGCATCCATCCGAGAGGATGCGGTCGTACAGCTCGGCCTTCCGACTCCGGCGACGCAACGCTGCGCCAAGATCGGGCCATCGCGCCACAATCGTGCGTCCATCGGAAAATGGCACGACGTATAAGGACGCGAAAATTTCTCGATACCGTTCGGCTCGGGGACTGATCTCGAAAATCCCGCCCCGCCTCTGATGCTCGATAAGTGCGCGTTCCGCGTCGCGCCGAATTCGTCCCAACCACGCGGAGCGGCCCGGACGTGTTGAAGGAAGCCGCAATTGGTGAACCGCCTCGGTCGCCGCCTCGGCGGCCACCGTCGTGCGCGCAACCAACGCGCCGCAGCCAGCCTCGAGTATCTTGTTCGTGGAGAAACTGTAGACTGAAAAGTCGCCGTGGCATCCAACCGGAGTGCCGTCGGCGTGCGACGCGCCAAGCGCCTGGGCATTGTCCTCAATCAACAAAATCCCTTCAGCCCGACACCATCCCGCGATCTCCGTCGACTCGGCGGTGTTCCCGTACAGATGAATGACGACGGCGGCCGCGGTCCGGCCGTTGCGAACACGCTTGAGACTGTCCACCGTTACCATGCCAGTAGCCGCGTCGACGTCCGCGTAGCGAGGAACGAGCCCGGCACGAATCGCCATCAACGCAAGGGAGGGGCACGCGATCGCGGGAAGAATCACTTCGTCATGTCCAGCATTCGCGCAGAGCCGTTGAACCGCGGTGTACGCATAGAGGAGCGCCGTCGCCCCGCGTCCAACCCAATAGACTTTAATTCCTTCACACGTCGCGAGTAGATCGGATTCGATAGGCCGTAGCGTTGCAGGGCTCTCCACGACCTCGCCGGCGGCGACGATCACGTCGCGAACGCCGTCTGGTTTTTCCAACGCGCTGCGGCATCGCTGAGTGTGGCGAATTCCCAGGACTGTTCGAGTCGGTCAAAGGCGGCAGTGAAAGCCGCAACGTTGGCCAACACGGCGCGCCAATCGTGGGCGATGAGTCCATCCGATCGTGTCGAAGGCGCAATCTCGTCGGGATGCGTCACGAGTACCCAAACATATACGTCGCTGTCCGTGCCTCGAAATTCGCGCTGCCAGGCGTCGACCGCACGCGCGAATATCTCAGGATGCATCGCGGGGTTCATGTGACGCAGCGTGGGCGCGGCATCCCACGGCGCCTCGACCCGCCACGTTGTCATGGGCACTTCAAGGATCGCGCGTTCCGTTCCCGCCAGGCGTATGTTGTTCGTATCGGGATAGTAAGGGTGATTCGGCGATTCTTCCCAGTTGCGCGGATGACCCGCGGGTCCTCGCCGTCCAGGAACTGCCGAGGAATCGATCTGAATGCCCAGCGATTCGATCGTGTCCATCGTGGATTTCAGGTGCCACGCCTCGCCTTTTCGAAAGACCGACGGAATGAAACCGCACTCTGCCAACTCGGCCCATATCGACTCGAGTTCATCGACGGCCCGGGCAGGATCGTCCATTAATTCGGGCGCTACACCGTGATACAAATGTGGGTGCCAGCCGATTTCGCAGCCCCGCATTCGTTCGCAGTCCCAGTGCGCAACGTAGCGTTCGAGCAAATAAGTTGAGCGACCGTACGCTTGACGCAGTTGACCATCCGCGCGCACAAACCACGTGATCGGCATCGCCTCTTCCTCGCGCGGGATCGTGAACCGACAAGCATGCTCAGCAACATAGTCCAGGCCATCCCACACAAGCGCGGCGCGATCGCAATCCTTGCGCGCCGATCCATCCGGATCGGCATCGATTGTCAATGCGATTAGGTGGTGGCTCATAGACTCTTCGGAGGCGGCGGTTCGCGAAAGAGTTGCACGCAAAACTCGAAGGGCAGGTAGTCATGGCGCAGAGCGACATAGGGACACAGGGTCTTGGCGAAAGCCAGGACGTCGGCGGGCGAGTAATAAAATAGGTAGTCTTCCTCATAGTCGACGTAACACGACATCATGTCAATGGATACCGACACTCTCGCCTGCGCGTATGCCATCTCGATGGCGGACTGCATGACCGCGAAATTGTCCGACAATGTGAATCGATTGTTCAGCACTTGGCACATCACTACGGTATCGAACTCGCCCTCGATGCCGTCCTCGAAAATATTCCGCACCCGAAACGTGCCGGCGGGAAAAGCGTTTTCGCACCATGTCACGTATTCCGGCACGATGTCGTAGCCCGTATAAACGCGCGAGCCGCCGTCGTCCCGCAGGTATCGCAGGAACTCGCCCAGCCCGCAGCCGACTTCCAACACGGAGCGCGTCGAGGGCAGCACCGCTTTAAGGTGCGTGGCATGGCGCCGCCGTTGTTTCGCGGCGCCGCCCGTCCGTTGCGATTCGGGAACGAGGCCCAGCCGCGCGATGCGATCCTGGTAGCGCGCGCGCACCATCGCCGCGTCTTCCGCCGCCAACACCGATTGCGTTGCTTTCATCTAACGCTCGAATACCTTATCGACGAGAAATTCAGGCTGGTCCTTCACGTCGCGGAGAATCACGCCGATGTACGCGCCGAGGAAGCCGAGCACGACCAGTTGGAGACTGCCGAATAAGCCGATCAGCGCCCCGATCATGGCAACGCCCGGAGTGAGCATCGCATCGAAACCAGCGAGCCGCGCGACCATCCACGCGATCGATCCGAACGCAGTCGCGAGTAACCCGGCACCCCCCAGGTACAGCCCAGCACGCAATGGGAACTCCGTCGACGTAACCAGGAACTGCATGCCAAGGCCCGCCAATTTCCCCAGCGAATACTTGGATTTCCCGCCGTGTCGCTCGAAATGTTCAACGGGAACTACCGCCCACTGTCCATCGCTGAGCGACGCCGCGAGGCCGCTGAAAAAACGAGTCTTGCTCTTGTGAAGACACAATTGATCGACCAATCGTCGATCGAGCGCCGCAAAAGCACTCAATGTCTCCGGCCAGCGATGGCCGGTAGCCTTGGCCAATATCGTCTGGGCGACGCGCGAGCCCAATCTGCGATACATCGGCTGCGCAAGTTTCGCGGGCGCGCCGTAGACGATCCGGTGGCCCTTCGCCAACTCGTCCAGCAGTGAGGGAATCGCCTCGGGCGGCTGCTGAAGATCGGCGTCGAGGAGCACGACGCGATCTCCGCGGGCATGCTCAAGCCCCGCCGCGATCGCCGCCTGTTGACCATAGTTACGGACAAACCGGAGCACCCGAACATGGGAATCTTGCGCGAAAAGCTGTTGTAGCTCGCGGGCCGATCCGTCGCTGCTCCCATCGTCGACAAAGACTATTTCATATTCGTCGCCGCGCGCCTCCATCACGCGCGATACGCGTCGATGAAATTCCGCGATGCACGCTTCCTCGTTGAAAACGGGCGTGACGACGCTGACCCGTGGAGTCGACCGTTGGTCCGCGTGTTGCAATGCTCCGTCGTCGGCGGACACCGCGACCGAGTCATGCACTCCATTGCCCCACGAATAGGCGTCCAAGCGTGTTCACCCCGCGACCGCACCCTAGCGGACTAAGTCTGCACACCGTGGCGCGCGATAGCAACCAAACTTTCGATTCATCGCGCGGATACGCAATTCCTGCCTCCGTCCATAAGACAGTTAGCACGGCAGAAAGGGGAAGCGGTTCGCGCCGGTTGTAACGACGCGACCGATCCCCCTAGCAAAGACGCGGGTTGAAATTGTATAACGGCCCCTCGGCTGACCAATTTCGAAGGGAGCTTATATGCGCCTGCGCCAAATCGCTCTTGTTGCCAAGGATCTTGCCCCCGTCGCTCATGACCTGGAGGCCGTGCTCGGGCTCGGCGCGGGTTACAACGATCCCGGAGTGGGGGAGTTCGGACTTCACAACGTCGTATTTCCAGTCGGCGACACTTTTCTTGAAATCGTCTCGCCTCAGCAAGACGGCACCACCGCGGGGCGCCTGCTGGAGAAGCGAAACGGCGACGGCGGGTACATGGTCATCTTCCAGACGAATCGCACGCAGGCCGAAGAGGTCAAGCGCATGGCCGAGCACGGCGTGCGCATCGTATGGCAAGTCGACCACGACGACGCGAAAACGATCCACCTGCACCCGCGCGATATCGGCGGCGCGATCGTGTCGCTCGACGAGATGAATCCGCCCGAATCGTGGCGTTGGGCCGGACCGGACTGGCAGAAGAACACGCGCCGCGACGTGACGAGCGAAATCATCGGCGCGGACCTGCAGTCGGCAGACCCGAATGCGATGGCGAAGCGTTGGTCGGAAGTACTGGGGCAGAAACTCGTCCAGAAAGACGGTAACCCGACGCTCGAGTGCAAGGGCAGTTTCATTCGATTTCTAAAAGATCGCGACGGACGCGGCGATGGCGTCTCCGGATTCCACGTCCGTGCGTCAGATAAGCAGAAAGCGCTGAAGGCGGCGCACTCGCGGAAGCTCCCCGTGAATGGTGCGACAGTGACGATGGGCGGCGCGCACTTTCATTTGGTTTAGTCCGTAGGAGTTTCCCAGTGTCCAATATGATTCGTGTCCTTTCGTGCGGATTCGTGGCCGCGATCGCGCTTTTCTCGGCGATGACGAGTTGGAGCCAGGTCGATCCGCAACACGTCATCGTCTATCACGAAGAGGGGCGCTTCGGGGGTTGGCCTGCGAATCGGGGGATGTGGATTTGGGGCAACGAGATTCTCGTTGGATTCAGCCGCGGTTACTACAAGGATTTAGGCGAGCGGCATCATATCGATCGGGAACGTCCGGAGTATTACTGCTTCGCGCGGAGTTTGGACGGC
>JBGTJY010000576.1:0-6551 GCA_041744855.1 Candidatus Hydrogenedentales bacterium | reverse complement strand
TTCGGTTCTCTTGGGTTGACCGTGAAGATAGTGATCGTGATTCTTAGCCATGTCATTCGGAAGATGCTTAGCACCGCCAGCGAACTTCAGCAGTCGCTCTCCAATGGTTGAAGCAACGGCCTCGGATTCCATCACGATGATTCGAACGTATGCGCCCTCTGGAAATTGGACGCCCTCATCCGGAACCACTACCCCATTCTTGACGCATCCTGTGAGTTCCATGGTTGAATTCTTCGATTATTAGACTCGAACGCTCCGCATATATTCACTTGACCGACGATTCCAATTCCAAAACACGGATTGTTCCTATGTGTTCCGAAATAGCGAATCGGAAACCAAAGGTTTCCGATTCGGCCGTTCAAAAAACCTGAGTAACGGTTTAGCGTGAAAACGTTCCGATGTACGCGCTACTGCGGACGCTGTTGTCCCAGGTCAGGCCGAGGCCTTCGCCGCTGAAGCGGTCGCGCTGGGCGAAGTGGGCGGTCGCGTTGACGTCGGTCAACGGAGGATAGAAGGCTACTTCGTTTCCGCAGTGCTTGTCGTGGTCATGCAGGCAGCGGGTCGAAATATCGAGTACCTCGCCGGCCTTCACGTTGGCGCAACCTTCCGGCGCGCACTCGTTCATGCTGACCGCGATGGGGGCACGCTCGACGCGGATAATCTCGTCAACGAGGCCATTGCTGGCATCCTGCGCGAAATCGATCAACGCGGCCTCCTGTTCTTCGGTGGCGCGGGCGTCAACGAACACGATGCTCTTCGTGGGCAGGGGGTTCTTCGCCTGATCGCCGAGCGTGGCGTTGGCCTTCAACACGGCGACGACCTTCAGGCCGTCGAGCGCGACGCCGTTCCACGAACCCTCGGTCACGTCCCAAGTCAACGTTGCTTCTTTACCGGCGACGTTCATTTCGCCGTTCGCGAAGCATGCCGCGACCCACACGTCGCACGAACGTGTTTCAATGTAGTTCCCTTGAATCGTTGCCGGAACACCGGCGAACGCCATCGGCGCTACCGCCAAACCGAGCACTAGAAATGTAAACAAAGACTTCATATTTACCTCCACCTGGTTCTGACCGTCTCTCGCCTTGATGAAACCCGTAAATGCATCAGCGGGTGCCATTTATCACTTAGTTCAGGATGTCGACAAACCCCGGACATCACTCCTGAAAACAACTCCTAACCGGGTTGCATTCCTCGTTGTCCGCGTATACGCCATCCGGTCCCAGGGCGTCATGCGTACGGTCGCACCAAAAGATTCCGCTATGGAACTGGTCGATCTCGCCGGGGCTGTTCGAGTAGTACATCTCTTTTGCCCGCAGATGCTTACAGAGGCATCTGCGGGCCGTTTTTTGTGGGGTGGACATGCTATCTAGGCGGATGCCGCCATGATTGCGCGTTTGACCGCAACCTTGACCTGCTGGACCTTATAGCCATTCTTACTCAATGGGGTCGCGCCTTGAGCGGCCGCTGCGCCGACGGCTATCACGGTCGCTTCACTGGCCGTCTTTCCGTTCAGTGCCGTTTCGGCTGCTTCCGACCGCCAGGGTACCGGCGCGACGTGACCCAGTACTACCCGGGCATCGCTGCCGCCCGGTGTGAACGCGACCGCCGCCGCGACCATCGGCCAATCGAGGCCGCGCCGCTGACGAATCTCGTAGACGCCGTTTTTGAGGCCTTTCATCGGGATGACAATCGCGGTCAAGAGCTCGTTGGCCTTCAGCACACTCTCGCGTTCGGTCTCGGCTTTGGGCGTAGCGAAGAATTCCGCCGCCGCCACGTCGCGCGCGCCGCCTGCGCCCTTGACCTTTAGGGTCGCACCCAGCGCAATCAGCCCGGGGGCGAGGCTCGACGGGTGCACGAACACGGCGTCACCGCTGTTTCCGAAGATGGCGTGATAGCGGTTGTCGCCGGTCTTGACCAGCGACTTGCCGTCTTTCATACCGAAGAGGCCGAAGCCTTGCCGGTAGTACCAGCAGCGCGGGCGTTGCAGCAGATCGCCGCCGACGGTGCCAACGTTGATGATCTGCGGCGCGCCGATGTTCCGGGCCGCGGTCGCTAGCGCGGGAAACTGCGCCTGCACGTCGGCGTTCGCGATGAACTCGCGCAGCGTCGTCGCCGAGCCAACCACGAGGGCATCGCCTTCCTTCTTGATGCCGCGCAGCTCAGCGACGTTCTTCAGGCTGACGACCCTATCCGGTGAGGTCAGTCCCTGTTTCAAGCACGTGATGAGGTCCGTTCCACCGGCGAGCACTTCGGCTTTTCCCCAGGCCGGGTCGAGCAAGGCAATCGCCTCATCTACGGTCTTCGGTGTTGCGTAGGCGAAGTCCTTCATGCCGTCACCCCTCCTTTCTGAAGCGCGGCGAGCACGCGGTCGGGCGTAAACGGCGCGTATCCGCAGCGGACACCCGTCGCGTTGGCGATGGCGTTGCCGATACACGCTCCGGGCGAGATGACCGGCGGTTCGCCGAGTCCGATCACGCCTCGGGCTTGGTACTTTTCGTCCGTCATCATTTTTACTTTCATGTTGCCGATATCGCCGAGGCCCGCCAGGCGATAAAACTCCATATCGCCGTTCAGCATCTGGCCCGTGGTGTGGTCGTACACGGCCTCTTCGTAGAGCGCGTACGTGACGCCCATGATGAGCGCGCCGAGCACCTGGCTCTCCGCGGTCTTCAAGTCGATGATCAGGCCGACGTCCTGCACCGCGACGATCTCGTTCATCGTCACGACGCCGGTTTCGATGTCCACCGACACGTCCGCCATTTGCACGCCGCCGACGCCGCCATCCATCAATTCCGTGCCGTCCGACGTAGGCTGCGATCCCTGCTTCGTGATCGACATCTGGCCGAGCAGTTTGCACGCCTCCTGCCAGGTCATGGAATTGGCGGGTTTGCCAATCTCCTGAATTTTCCCTTCCCATGCTTCCAACGAATCGAGCGGCACGCCCAGCTCCGGCGCGACTTTTTCGAGCAGCGCGTTCAACGCCAGCGTGGCCGCGTCCCGGCTAGCGGCGCTCACGCCGCCAATCGTTGTGCTCCCGCCCGACGCGCCCGATTGCGGATACGCATTCCGCCCGATCTCCGTTGTGATGAGATCCATCGGAATTCCGAGCGTGTCCGCGACGACTATCGTGATACACGTCCGCGTGCCGGTACCCAAATCTTGCGTACCCTGGCGAATGCCGACGGTGCCGTCCGGATTGATGGTGACGTCGCACGCCGAGGGGTGACCGCGGCCGCCCCAGGTGTGGATCGAAATTCCGAGGCCGCGCTTCACCGGACCGGCGGTCTTATCGCCGCGTAGGTGGGCCTTTTGCTTATAGCCAATCAGTTCCGCCGCAATGTCGAGCTCTTCGGCATACACGTCGGCGAGATTCGGCGAAAGGCTCAGGTTTTTCTTGAAGAACTCGAGCTGGTCCATCCCGATTTTGGCCGCGGCGTCTTCGAGAGCCGACATCGTCAGGTAGCAACCCTGCGGATGATTCGGCGCGCGCCATGCCCGCGCCGGTCCGCGATTCGTGTCAATACCCTTACCCACGAGCCGCTGATTCGGGATGTTCTCGAACACGTAGGGGAGAGGCGGCATGCGGAAACGTTGCACGCCGCTCGTGCCCCAGCATTCCGCGTCGAACGCTGTGATGGTGCCGTCTTTCATCGCGCCGACTTTGATCTTTGCGAACGCCGATGGACGATTGCCCGCGACTTTCAATTCCTGGTCGCGTTCGAGCATCAACTTGACGGGACGTTTCGTCATCTTCGCCAGTTCGACGCCGATGGCGCCCCAACGATCGGCAGCGAACTTCGAACCGAAACCGCCGCCGCTGCCTTGGCAGTCCACGTGAATCTGCTCGACGGGCAGACCCGCCACATCGCGCACGCCCGCTGCGTACTGCGAAACGCTCTGTGTCGATGGCCATATGTACAAGTGACCATCGGAGCCGAATTCGCAGACTTGGCCGTGCGATTCGAGACAGCAGTGCGTGATCACTTCGATGCCGTACTCGCCTTCGGAGACGACGTCGGCCGCGCTCAGCGCCGCCGCGATGTCGCCCGCGTCCTTCGTCTGATCGCGCCCGGAGGCGTTCGCGACATTGGCGTCATCCATCAATACCGGACTCGCCTGATACTCGACCTTAACTTTCTTCAGCGCTTCGTTGACGATCTCTTCCGTCTCCGCCGCGATCGTGCAGACGATCTCGCCGGCGTAGCGCACTTCCGGCAGATTGCCCTGGCGGTCCTTTTCTACGACAACGCCGAGCACGCCCTTCATCGCTTCCGCCTCGCTCGTATCGACCTTCAGAATGCGAGCGTTCGCCTGCGTCGACTGTAGGCACTTCGCGTAAATCATCTGCGGACGATTGGTGTCGTATGCGTAGATGTGTTTGCCCGAGGTCTTGTTGGGACCATCGAGGCGGCTCGTCCGCGAGCCGATGTAATGCCGGCGTTCCGGCGCGGGCCATGCGTTCTTAGCCATCACGCACCTCCCTTCATCGACTTCGCCTTTTCAAGCGCCGCCTCAGTCAGTCCCACGTAGGTTCCGCAGCGGCATAGATTCCCGCCCATGCCATCGCGCACTTGTTCGAGCGTCGCGTTCGGATGATCCCGCACGAATGCCGTCGTCGCGACGACGAAGCCCGGCGTACAGAAGCCGCACTGCGTTCCGTCGTGATCGATGATTGCTTGTTGAATTTCGCTAAGCTGTTCCGGTGTGCCGAGACCTTCCACGGTCGTGATCTTGCGTCCCACCGCTTCAACCGCGAGGATCGAACACGAATACGCAAGTTCGCCATCCAGCATCACGGTGCACGCGCCACAGGTCCCGCGGTCGCACACCTTTTTCGATCCAGTCAGATCGAGGCGGTTGCGCAACGCGTCCAAAAGCGTAACGCGCGGCTCGACGTCGACGGCCTTTTGCGCTCCATTGATATCGAGCGTGATCTTGACGTTGCCGGGTCCCACCGATGTCGCGGCGGTCTGCGCTTCGGCTATCTGAGCGGGCATTTGCCCTTGAATGAGTCCGGTCGCAACCGCGCCCGCCCCCATTCCTTTCAGAAAGCCGCGCCGGGAAATTCCACCCGGCCCGAGTTTCAGGTCTTTTTCAGACATCTTTTCTCCTCCAAGTACCCAACCGAATAAATACGGGAACACCTTTACACGATGTCGCCAGAGCAATACTTCGTCACTTGAGCAGCGAAAAACTCGAGGACCAGAGATATGCGGCGACCCCTTTGCGCCATATCACGTATGAGCCTAACATCGGGCCACCATCGATGCAACTTGAAAACGCCGGCGCATCGTGGAACGGGCTTCCAGCCCGTTTGGGTTTCGAAGGCAATCGCGTCGAGACCGACGGGCTGGAAGCCCGTGCTACGCCGTCGTTAAGTTGCGCGCGCGAATCGCCGATATCTCGGGTAGAACGCGTAAGCAAGGTACCCGGCGTTGAAAGGAGGCTTAATCATGGATGGTGTGGCTTCTTCAGGCCGCGTCGGGGCCGTACCGGGATTTCAGGGGGCATTCACGCTTCGGAAATCCCGTGATGGGAAGGGCGGGCCCGAAGCTGCCGGCGGTGTTGCGTCGGCGGCATTGCAGCTCATTCGATCTGCGCTGGTGCTCGAATCTTCCGTCGGTCGCGACCTCGACGTACGCGGGTAAGGTTACGCGTCAGCTTTGCAGACGCGTCAGCTTTGCTTTTGGGGGGCGTCACAGGGACGTGCCGTCCCCCATCTTCATTCCTACTGTGGCACGGGCTTCCAGCCCGTGTGCCCTGCACCCTAATTCCGCCCCATCCCCTGGCGCTCGAACCACTCGCGGATGTCGTCCATCCCGGACTCGGGGGTTTGTTCTTCGTAGGCGGCTTCGAGTTTCTTGACATGCTCGCGGAACTCGGGTTTTTCGGCGACGATTTTGTTAAGGCCTTTGACGAACGCTTCGCTTTCGATTTTGAGGTCGTTCGTTTCGATGTCGATTTCCAGGAGCGAGGCGACTTTGCCGACCGCGGCCTCGATCCCCGTGACGTTACGTCCGTCAACGTAGGCCGGAATCCCCGCGACGACCGTGGCCATCTCGACGTTGTATTGTTTCGCGCGCTGGACGAGATAGCTGCCGAAGCTCGCGGGTCCCTCGTAGTTGGTGGGGTGCATGCCGAGATTTTCGACCACCGCGCGCAGGCCCTCGCTCGAGGCCGTGCTGTAGAACAGCGGCGCCTTTGTGTGCGGGACGAGGCCCGCGACGCTGCCCACGAAACACATCTTGCGCACGCCGAATTCGGCGGCGACGCCAAACACGCAGTCCGCGTAGTCGCGCCATTTCATGTTCGGTTCGCGGCCGGCAAACAAGATTAGGTTGTAGGATTCGCTGGCGTAAAACGTATTTTTTGGCTCGGTGAATTCCTGCACTTTGCCGTCTTCGATGACCGCGTGGGGACGGAAGAGCGACGAGATTTCCATCGGCCCGGGGACGTTATAGATATAGAACTCGCATGGATCGATCTCGGCGAACGCGGATGCGCTGGTCTTCCGCACGAGGTACTTGATCGTGCAGAGCTCGCGCAGCGCG
>JBGTJY010000575.1:0-4558 GCA_041744855.1 Candidatus Hydrogenedentales bacterium | reverse complement strand
CTTTGCCTACAGCCTCAGCTGGGACGGCGGCCGGGATCAAGAGTATACTTTCCACGGGGGATTCGAGCGACCTGTGCTGGATTGACCCGATCGATGAGCCATCGTGAATTGCGCCTGAAAACCGTACTGCTCGCGCTCGTCATTACTTGCGCGTTATTGAGCGGCGGATGTCCTCCGGAACCCTTCGCAATGGTCGTCGTGGAAAACACGAGCACGGACCTGCACATCATCGCGATTGAAGTGAAGGGCCCGAACGACACGGGTTTCGGTCCGGTCGAGATGGCGCACGATCTTCTTCCGGGCGAGTCGCAAACGGTGATGTTGCCCATCGACGGCAGGTGCCAGTTCTATCAAGTGCGCGTCACAGGAAGCGATACGCTGCCCTGCGATCAGATTTTCGCGATGCCGTCCCGTGAGACGATGTTGACGCTTTTCGACGCATGCAGGGGCGAGACGTATAACTGGTTCTGGGGCGAATCGAGTTGCGACGTCACGATTTTCGACGGATTGATCGGCTTGAGCTAGAGTTGGTTTCGCTGAATTGATTCGTCGCTTGCCATAAATTGGTCCGCGAGGATACACTGAGCCTGCAACGATGGGGGAATCGGGAGCAATAGGGGGAAAGTGTTATGAAGCACCTCAGCACAATTACGCGCGCGCATGAATTGCCGGCAAAAGCCATTAACATTCCAGAGGACGTCATCCGGGCGATTCAAGACGTCGATCCGTTGGAGGTCGCGCTGGAGATCGTTCGCATCTACGTCGAGATGCTGACCTCCGGCGAGAAAACGAAGTAGCGTCGTTAAGCGCCGTCGTCGGGCTGACTCCGGGGGGCGCTGGCTCCCTCGGGGGCTGGCTCCGCAGGTGTCGTCAAAAGCGGTTGATGATGCTCAGGACGAGATCTTCCAGCTCCTCGGAAAACAGGGCGGCGATAGCGAGAAGCAGACCGGCGATGAGTCGGACAACGGAATCGAGCGGAGCCATGTCAGCCGTGCGTGCGTTACGACGCGGATGAACGTGCCGCGTAGAGCGGCGCGCTGACAGGCGCGGCAGCCACTCCACGATTGCGCAGGATCGCTTCGATTTCCTGATGCCCCCGGCGGACAGCCATGTCGACGGGTGTGACGCCTTGCGAGGCGCGCGCGGGGTCCGCGCCGTGGGCCAGCAACAATTGCACGAGCGCCGCGTGACCCGCGCTCACCGCGCCGTATAGCGGCGTTTCGTCGTGCAGGTTCGCGGCGTTCACCTCCGCGCCGTTTTTTAGGAGCAGCCGCGCCAACGGCACATGACCCTGCTTCACCGCGAGGTGGAGCGCTGTCCAGCCGTTGCCGCTGGTCCTGCTGTGGATGCGATCCGGCCGCTCTTTAAGTATCTGCTTCACGGCGGCGAGTTTGAGCGTGGAGATCGCCTCGATTAAATTGCGGCTGCTGTCAGGCTTCAGTTCGTATTCCTCGAGCAACGTCGCGACCCGGTGGTTCTCCTGCTGTCGCGCTAGCTTGCTGGGAACGATTCCGCCGGTGACGGGCACGGTGGCATCCGCGCCTGCATCGAGCAAGGCGCGCGCGCACTCGAAATGACCCTTGAACGCGGCCATCACCAGGGGCGTGGCGCCCTCGTCGTCCGCGGCGTCGACGTCCGCGCCGTGGTCCAGAAGGATCTGCACGATCTCGGGGTCTCCGGCCCGCACGGCATGCATGAGCGGTCTCATACCCTTGTGCTCGCGCCGATTCACATCCGCGCCGCGATCGATGAAAAGGCGTACCAGTTCGAGCTGCCCCTCCTCGATTGCAACCGACAATGGCGAGTGCTCTTTGTGGCCGAGCTCGTTCACATCGGCGCCGTGCTCAAGGAGGAGGAGCACGATCTTGAGCCGGCCGCGCTTGGTCGCGATCATGAGCGGATCGACGCCCTTCTTCGTGCGGGCATGGATGTCGGCGCCCCTGGCGATGAGCAGCTTGGCGATGCCGAAATGGCCTTCCTGTACGGACTGGAACAACGGCGTATCGCCCAGGGGGCCGCGCTTGTCGACCGTGGCGCCGTAACTCAGTAGAAGGTCCACTATCTCGCGGTTGCCCGCGCGAGCCGCTAGATACAGCGGAGTTACCTGCTTCTCCTCGTCGCGCTCGTCGACGTCCGCGCCCGTGTCGAACAATTTGAGGAGGCGCTTTACGTTTCCTTCCTCGACGGCCTCATGGAGGGACTTCTTAAATAGCACAGTCCGGCACCTTCCATATGGATCGCCCAGAGGGCGGGACCTTCGCACACCTGGCGACAAATCCGACTATACAGCGAAATTTGTCAGCCCTAATGGTACGCAGTCCGAAGGAAAGTGTCAAGGCCCCTGCGATTCAGGACCGGAGATGAGAGGACTGCGAAGTAGCGAACGATTGAACGGGCACACTTATCCTGTCACGCCCGAATCAAGCAAGAAGGTGGGCTGACTCGAAAGTCAGAATGCCGGGCCGCGCGCGAAATCGCGCACGGCCCGGAAGGGTTTACTATAGAGTTGGGTCGACGATGATGTCGTCAATACCCAGGAAGCCCAGGCCAACCTGGAGGAAGGCAAGGAACAACGCACCAAACGGCGCGAAGACCCATGCGATCACGTCCTCAATTCTGAACTGAAACTGATTTCCATCCATTTCGTCGTTTCTCCTACGCTAGAAAACGGTTAACCCCAGCTGTCGTCACCACACAAGAATTATGCGGAAACAGAAACTCAAAATCAAGAGTTTTCTGACGGTCCCGAAAAGCGGCGTTGAAAGCTTGGAGCGTCAGCCAACGGAATACCAAAAACAGAGCAGTCGACTGAGCACACCCCTCACCTTCGACGTGGGCAAGAGTATAGCATATCGCGTACGCAAAACGGTAGTCCCCCGATTCAACACAATAACTCATCCCCTCCCAGCCTGGTCGGCGGGTTGGGATGTGGATATCTGGGCGTAGTTCGTGCCCGATCCGGGGCAATCTAACTGCAATAATTCGATTGCGGAGACTTGGGTCTGTCGATGGAGACGCATCCCGTGTAATTTGTTAGACTCGCCTTCAATGTTCCGCGCGTCAATTCGTGAGTAGAGGAAATCCCAATGACTCAATTCGTGCGTGTTCTTGTGTTTGCCGTTTTGGTTGTGTTCGTCGGTCTCGACGTTGCCCTGGCGCAACAATTCAAAGTCGGCTTCGGCAAGCGAGATATCACGCCACAGAAGCCGATGCCGATGTGGGGCTATGGCGATCGGCACGCGCTCCTCTCGACCGGCATTCGCGATCCGTTGTATGCGAAGGCCGTCGTGCTCGACTTCGGGGCGGAGAAACTTGCGATTGTGGGCCTCGACCTGGGACGTTCGCCGATGTCGGACATGATGCAGCGCATCCGCGACACCGTGCGCGAAGACGCAGGCGTGACGCAGATACTGATGTCGGGATCGCACACGCATCATGGTCCCGTGCTCGAGCTACTCGACGAAGAGGGCAAAGGCAAAGGGAAATTCGACGATGGCGTGGCCTACGTGAAAGGCCTTGAAGGCTTGCTTGTCGAGGCGATCAAGGAAGCGGCGGACAACGTGCAAGACGCGCGGATTGGTTGGGGCGCGGCTCCTATCGACATGAATCGGAATCGTCACAGCCAGATTGAACCGAAACCTCGCGACACGGAACTGAACGTGTTGCGGTTTGACGACGCATCCGGGAAGGCGATTGCCATTGTCGTGAACTTTGCGGCGCATCCGACGATGTTGCCCGGGGAGGATTTGCGCTTCTCGGCGGAATACCCGGGGCAGATGATGGCGGCCGTCGAGTCGACCCTGGGAACGAACTGCGTATTCATGCAGGGCGCCGCCGGCGACATGTCGTGTCAGACCACGAAAGATACGGAGGGCATCGAGGCGTTCGGCAAGGCGCTGGGCGCGGAGGTGACGAAGATCGCGGAGACGATCAAGACGGCAGTCCCGGCGAAGCCTTCCATCCAGGCGCGGGACCAGGATTTCCCGTTGTCTCCGCGGATCGACTTCAAGAACCCGCTATTGCAGAACATATTCAAACAGGCGTTCTTCCCCGAGCTGGCGAACCGCGCGCTCGATGAATTGCGCGAGAACCAGATTACGCCGCACCTGACGACGGTCTTGCTGAACGGCGACCTCGCGCTGGTCGGGGCGAGCGGGGAGTTTTTCTGTAACCACGCCAACCGCCTCAAAGAGCGATCCCGTGTGAAGACCATGTTCTTCGGCTATTGCAACGGCCACCACATGTACTTCCCCACGGTAGAAGCGGCGGCCGAGGGCGGTTACGGTGCCGACGCGACGGTAAGCTGGGTGCCGCTGGGGTCAGGCGAAATGATGATGAACGAGGCGCTTGTCAACATTTACACGTTTATGGGGATGTACAAGAGTCCGTTCTGAGGCGGAGAGGGGCGTCGTTTCATTGCTCGGCATTTCGAGGAGGAAAAACGCAGTTAAGCTCGTGAATTTGTAAGGTTTATACGCTCCGGCCAGCGAAAGCCTGGGTTCCATCTCCATCAATTTGTATTAATTTATCAAAATTTGATACAAATTGATAGAAGGAT
>JBGTJY010000574.1:0-2032 GCA_041744855.1 Candidatus Hydrogenedentales bacterium | reverse complement strand
GTTCGCGGTCATGAATCCGCCGTAGGAGTGACCGCCGACGGCGATGCGTTCGCGCTCGGCCACGCCTCGGCGCACGGCTTCGTCGACGGCGGCCTGGGCGCTTGCGACCAATTGCTGGACGTAGGTGTCGTTGGGTTCGTCGTCGCCTTCGCCCACGATCGGCATGGTCGGTCCGTCAAGCACGGCATATCCGACGGCGAGGAACGGCAGCGGACCGCCGACGCTGATTGCGTTGAACCGGTATGGCGAGCCGATGAGCTGGCCCGCGGCCTCGGCGTCTTTGAACTCGCGCGGATAGGCCCACATGAGCATCGGCAACGGACCGTCTTCGGGCTTGCGTCCGGGCGGCAAATAAAGCGTCGCCTGGAGCTGCACGCCGTCGTTTCGTTCGTATTGGATTACTTCCTTGTAGACGTTCGCGAGTTCGGGGTATGGATGCGGAAAAGACGTGATCGGATCGAGCGTGTTCTCGCCTAGACTGCGCGCGAAGTAGTTCGGCGGAACGGTCTGCGATTCGCGGCGTGTGAGCGCGCGCGAATTCGCATCGTCGAGAAAGGTCACGAACGATTCGTAGTAGGGCGCTTCAGATTGCCAGAGGCGCTCGGCGGTTTTCGTACGCAGATCGAAACGATCGATGAACGGGCGATCGCCTTCCTCGGACGCTCCCGCGCCTTCGAGGTAGATCGACGCGCCGTCGTTCGAGCTAAGCATGACGCTCTCGCCGCGCGCGTTCTGGATTCTGACCGGCGTACCAGGATCGCTGTACCGGTCCTCGTAGGAGCGATCGAAGATCAGTTCAGGGGCGGGCGACGCGCCGTCGGGGCGGACGCGCCAGGTGCGGGTTTTCCGATTCGACCACCAGCTTTCCGAAACGAAGGCGAGTTCGTCCGTGCCCCAAGCAATACCTGAGAAGCGCAGGCCGAGATCGATCAGTTCGCGCGGCGCGGCGTCGAAGTTGGGCGCGGATTTCGTGAAGACCGTGTCGCGGACTTCCGCGTCGGCCTTCGGATCGCCGCCGTCTTGCGCCTCGACGTAGTAAATGGTCGCATCGTCGTCCGCGCGCCATCCGAAATTGCGGGGGCCCGTGCGCACGGCGCCGCGTGCGATCGGAATGGACTCGGCGAGCGGGAGTTCGGCGAGCGTCGCTAGGCGCGTACCCGCGCTGTCCCAGACTTCAGTGCGAAGCGGGAATCGATACGCAGGGACCAGGTAAGAGAATGGTTTGACGATCGTTTCGACGAGGATGTACGCGGCGTTGGGCGACGGATCGGCTTCGGTGTAGATCGCCGGCGCACCGAGCGGCGTGACCACGCCTTGGGTATTGAGCAGCAGCAATTCGCTTGAGGCGTAGTGCTCGAAGAGCGCCTCGTCGTGCGCGTTCTTGAGCAGGTCTTGAAAGGTCGGCGCGGCCGCGGTCGCGCCAGCCGTCTCTTGAATCGTCGGACCAAGCGGCACATTCGGCGGTTCGGGTGGAGCGCCGCGGTCTTTGGGAATCGCGTAGCACACCAACCGCGCGCTGTCCGAGAACCACCGATAGGGCGTGCCCCAGACCGCGTTCAACGGGGCAGCGGTCAATTGACGCGCGCGGGCGGATTCCGTATCGGCGATCCACAACGTGATCTCGTCTGCACTCGAGATGCAGAAGGCAATCGACTTGCCGTCGGGCGACCACGATACGGCGGTAATTCTCGCGCCTTCGGGAATGCCGTCGATCGCGCGCGTGGACTTCGTTGCGATGTCGGTGATGGCGAGCGCGGTCACGTGTCCCGCGCGGCTTGGACCGTTGTTGCGTGGGTTGATGCGGAGGCCGGCGAGGCGCAGTTCTGGTTCGGCGAGTTCTTCGATGGAAGGCGCGCCGGGCCGGTGCAGGATGAGCAGCTTCGTGCGCGTGGGATCGAGATCGACGGCTGGGGTTGGCGGGGCGTCAACGATCGCGCGGAGCGCGTCCACCGGGACCTTATAGATGGGGTCCGTGGCTGCGGGCTCTTGTGCGGACGCGCTGACGGATGCGATACAGAGCAAAGCGCAAACG
>JBGTJY010000573.1:0-6706 GCA_041744855.1 Candidatus Hydrogenedentales bacterium | reverse complement strand
GCTCGCGCTCGACATTCGCCTGGCCGCGACCGATGCGACGTTCGGCCTCACTCCCGCGCGGCTCGGCGTCGGTTATCCGCAATCCGGAGTCGACCGTGCCATCCGCGAGCTCGGCCCTGCCGCGGCCCGGCATTTATTCATCACCGCGAAACACATCGACGCCCAGCGCGCCTATGCCATCGGGCTGGTCCAAGAGCTTTTCGAACCCCACGATTTACTCGCTGAAGCGGCGGCCCTTGGCGGTCTGATTGCGGCGAATGCCCCCAAGAGCATCCGCGCGCTCCGCGAGGCCGCGCGGCAGTTCGGATTGCCCAGCGCGTCGCGTGATCAAGACCGCGTTCAACGCCTCATCCGCGAGTGTTTCGACAGCGAGGACTATCGCGAGGGCGTCACGGCATTCATCGAAAAGCGACCGCCGAATTTCCGCGATCGTTAGCCGCGCCGCCTCTTGATCCCCTTCGCACATTTTTGATTTCGTCTACGTTGCATCGCTAGACTATATAGGCACAGAGCTTGGGGGAAATGCGCCCAACCGGCGCAGTGGCTTTTTGCAACAACATGGGAAAGATTGCGTCCTAACAGTTCCGTATGCCCTTCACCGATTTCGGCCTTGATCCCCGCTTGCTCAAGGTCCTCACTAGCCAAAAAATCAAAGAACCGACGCCCGTTCAGGCCCAGGCGATTCCCTTTGTTCTTGAAGGCCGGGACGTAGTCGCCATCGCGCAGACCGGCACCGGCAAAACGCTCGCCTTCGCGCTGCCCGCGATTCACCGGCTCATCCAAAGCGGCGGCGGGAAAAATCGCATCCTTGTGCTCGTGCCCACGCGCGAACTTTGCGTGCAAGTCGAGCAAGTGGCCGAGATGCTCGGCCGCGCGTCGGACCTCACCAGCGTAGCAGTCTACGGCGGCATGGGAATGGACAAACAGGCCAAAGCCCTGCGCAAAGGCTCCGCCATTATCGTCGCGACGCCGGGCCGGCTCCTCGATCACATGGGACGCAAAAACGTCCGCTTCGAGGAGCTCGACGTGCTCGTGCTCGACGAGGCCGACCGCATGCTCGACATGGGTTTCCTACCCGATTTGCAGCGCATCGTGCGGCAACTGCCGACCGATCGGCAGACGCTCATGTTCTCGGCGACGTTCCCCAACGAGATCGCGCGCATGGCGAATACGATGCTGCGCAATCCCGAGAAGATCAGCGTCGGCGCGATTTCGAAACCGGTCGACGCTGTGCGCCAGGAACTCTACGCCGTGCACCAGCACGACAAGCCCAAGCTCCTGCAACGTATCCTCGAAGAAGAGGACATCACCTCCGCCCTCATATTTCTGCGCACCAAACAGCGCACGGAACAACTCGCGAGCATCCTCAAGTCCAAAGAATATTCCATGGCCCAGATCCATGGCGACCGCACCCAATTTCAACGCCAGCGCGCGCTCGATGGATTCCGCAGCGGCAAGTACCGGATTCTCGTCGCCACGGACGTCGCGGCGCGCGGCCTCGACATCGAAGGCGTCAGTCACGTCATCAACTACGACATCCCACTCAGCCCGGACGACTACATTCACAGGATCGGCCGCACGGCCCGCGCCGAACGAGAAGGCGACGCCGTCACATTCGTTTGCCCCGACGAATACAAACCGCTCGAATCGCTCGAACGCGCCCTCGGCTACAACATCCCCCGAGTAGAGTGGGAGGGGGCGCCGCGCTTACTCACGCTATTCCGCCCCAACGGCGCCCGCGCGAAAGGCGCAGCCTCAAGGGGCGCACGTACGCGACGGAGAGCGCCGGCAGCGCGGAGGCGAAGGTAGCTCCTGCAATTCCAGGTAGCACAGGCGCTTGCTAGTCGAGTCGCTCGACGCGTACTACTCCTCCAGCGCGTACATCGATCGAAACGCGGCTCCCCAGAAGCAAACGCATCCCCACAAGAATAGCGCCACGAGTACGCATGACAAGCACATGTTTCGAGCGATCGTGCCAAGTAACTGAGGCACGAAAAATATCTAAGTCCAGGATGCTCCCGTCGGCAAGCATTGCACGACGATTTCCGGCGAGAGTTAGCCCCAAATCGGCGATCATATTCTGCGGTAGAGTAAGATGACCATCGAAGCCGGTATCAACAATTGCGTTTACGATTTGGGACGTCTCGCCAGCTCCTCTTACCGAGACCTCAATGCTCGCACCTAGTTTGCTTACTCGACCGAGGATCATGGATTCATAGAGGATTGGTACCCACCGAGTGTGTAGGCGGTGGGAAAGCCGATTCTTAGACCATACAAGATCGCGTTCGGCCTCTTCTTAATCGCTCGATCTGTGGCACGTACGTCGTCTTCATCGACCTCATACGCACCGGTCTCAATATCAATCACGACGAATTTCCCAAAGTTTCCCTCCTCAACTTTCACGCGGATATCGCGCTCGTAAATCGCCTCGCCGAGATCACCGACTTCCTTAGGCGTATAGTCTTCGTACGGCATTCGAAAATCTCCGAAAGGACTGTCCCTTCATTCCGTCAAGTATCGGACAATATATCACGCTTAGGCTTTTGGAAATTGAAAGTTCCCACCGCTCCCAGTTGCGGCTAGGAACCGCCCGTTCGCTCCGATTCGAAACAACGAATTGCTCAATGCTGACCATCGACCTCCACGCCCACCCGTCGCTCAAGTCGTATCTTTTCCGTCGCCGCCTGCATAAGGCGCATCGCGCGCCTGCAGGCGGGTATCCGCTTACGATGTGCTGCGACATTCACTCCCTCCGTGAGGGCGGCGTGAATGTGGTCCTCTCCGCGGTACACGTCCCTGAGCGCCAATTGAAAGAAGACTGTTGGCCGCTACGCGCTGTTCTGCCTTTCGTGCCACGCGTGCGTCGATGTTTCAACGCGCCTGCCGATGAGACGACTCTCCTGATGCTCGACGACATCGAGCGAGCGATCGAACGTACACGCGTAGTCGGCGATGTCGTGGAACGCGCGAAGTCCTACGCGGAGATGCAGACGATCGTCGCGCGGGGAAAGATCGCCTTCGTTCACACCATCGAAGGCGCGCACAGTCTCGCGGGAAAGATCGAACGCCTCGACGAGTTTCACCGCCGGGGCGTCGCCCTGATCACGCTCGCGCATTTCTACGACAACGGCGTCGCGCCCCCGATTGATGGAATCCCTCACGACTACCCGTTGCGGAAGCTCGGATGCTTTCGCGAAAAGAAAGACGCGACTCTTCCGCTGCATGCGTTCGGGCAACAAGTCATCGAGCGCATGTTCGAACTGGGCATGCTCGTCGATCTGACGCATTCGACGCCTGTTGCGCGGGCTGACGTAGTCGCATTGCAGAAGGCGTCCGCGCAAAAACGACCGCTCGTGATGAGCCACGTGGGCGTACACACGTTCGCGCCCTACGCGATGAACCCGACCGACGACGAGATTCGCGCGATTGCCGACACCGGCGGCGTTATCGGCGTCATCATGATGCCGTATTGGCTCAGCCTAGATGCCCCGCGAAAAGGCACGGAGATCATCCTCAATACGTTGCGACATTTGCGCGACGTGGGCGGTGCGGAATGCGCCGCGATCGGCTCCGACTTCGACGGCTTCACCGATCCGCCCGACGACGTGAAAGAGCCGACCGACCTCGCCTCACTTCGCGAACGCATCATCGCGGAATTCGGGCCGAGTGACGCGGAAAAGATCATGGGCCTGAACGCCGATCGCGTGTTGCGCGAAGGCTGGCATTCATGACCGGCGTCATTCAGGCATTCGCCACTTCAGTCCTTTGAATCTCGCGAAGTCTCGATCGAGTGTGACCCACTCGCAGCCGGACTCCATAGCGAGGGCTGCGAACCACGCATCGGAAACCAGGTTGCCACGTGCGTTGGTTTGGTCGCACAGCCGAGTGAATATCTTCCAATGATCGACGCCCGGAGCGACCACGACACAGTTTTCGCGATCAAGAAGCCCGTTGCAGAGCTTAAATACCGCGGGTGGATCATCGGGTTCCGCATATATACCGCGGTGGGTAACGATGCGCAGCACACTCGAGAACACTTGTAGCACTACTCCAAAGGGTGCATTGCCGTTCGCGACTGACTCGAGCCAGACCTTGCACCGCGTATGGTTGCTGCTATCGGGGCGAAATGCCTGAATGAGTACGTTAACGTCTGGAATCGTCATAACGGTTCATGATCTCTTCGAGTTCTGAGGATTTGTTGATGTCGACTCCAGGCAAAACGCCGCCGCGTTTCTTCGAAACCGGCACGCGAAACGGCTTCGTTGATTTCTTTGATGACCGGTTGACGACCAATCTCACGCCTTCCTCAATAATGGACGTGAGGGTCCGGCCTTCCTCCGCGGCAAGTTTTTTTGCTCGTCTGAAAAGCACTTCATTGAGCCGTACGGTGGTTCTCATGCCGCTACTTTATCTCAACGACATAAATATGTCAAATCGGTTCACGCCCGCCGCTCGGCGAACGCCGCTGCATCGGCCCGGCCTCTTGCGACATTTAGAAACGAGAAGAGCGCCGCGCCGCTCACGAACAGAATCAACAACGCCAGGATCGACAATCTCGAGCTGCCGGTCACCTTGGCCACGACACCCGTGATCGCCGGGCCCAGCACTGCGGCGAATTTGCCGAGCATGTTGTAGAAGCCGAAGAATTGTGCCGCGCGGTTCTTGGGGATGAGGTCGATGTAGAGCGCGCGGCTCAACGCCTGCACGCCGCCCTGCGCGAGACCAATCGTCACCGAGAGATAGTAGAAATGGTGGGGCTGCGTCATGAAGTAGCCGCCGATCGTTACGGCGCAATACACGCCAATGCAGATGTAGATTGCGCGCTTGGCCCCGATCTTCTCGCCGAGTTTTCCCACCACAAGCGTCGCGGGGAATCCAACGAATTGCGTGATGAGCAACGCGGTAATCAGCGTCGTGCTTTCGAAGCCGAGCGAAAGCCCGTAGTCGACCGCCATCCGCACCATCGTGTGCACACCGTCGATGTAGAGCCAGTACGCCGCGAGAAACAGCACGACCATCTTTAGCGCGCGGATTTCCCGAAGTGTCGACCACAGCTCGCGCAATCCCTCGCGCACGGCCGTGAAGCCCGGCGCGGGATTGGCTACGTGCGGCTCCTTCACCCACAGCGCGAGCGGAATGGTGAACACCGCCCACCACACGGCGACGCTTAAGAACGACACGCGCACGGCCGCGCTTGTATCCGCGAGTCCGAACCACTCCGGCTTCTGCGCCATCACCACGTTGAACGCGAAGAGTATCCCGCCGCCGAGATACCCCATCGAATATCCCAGCGCGGAGACGAACTCCTTCTCGTTATCCTTCGCGACGCCCACGAGCAGCGAATCGTAGAAGACGACGGAACCTTCGAAGCCAATCATCGCGACTGCATAGATCGCCAACGCGAGATACCACTGCCCCTGCGCCACGAGGAAAAAGCCTGCCGTCGCCGCCATCCCCACGCCGGCCATCGCGAACAGGAATTTGCGCCGCGATTTCCCGCGATCGCCTATCGACCCCAGGATCGGCGCCATCATCGCGATGATCAAACCGCTGACCGAAACGGTCACGCCCAACCAAAACGTACTGTCCGTCGCCGGCGCGTCTTCGGGGAACCAATACTCCTTGAAGAACACCGGGAAAAATCCGGCAATGACCGTCGTCGCGAACGCCGAATTGCCCCAGTCGTAAAATGCCCAGCTCAGCGTGGTCCTGTCGAGTCGCCCCAATCGCATGTCGTATCCTCCCGTCCGCGCGGCAATGATAGCAGCTTGAATACGTTAGAAGTCAATCGGTACGTATATAAACTAATTGCGCGTGGAAAAGTTCCATCCGCTCCATCGAAATTTTGGGTCACACCCCCGCGAGCTGACTCGCCGCGTCCTCGACTATGCGGCTTACGTCCCGCTTGCGCACACCGGAATACATCTCACTCGAGGGGTAGACCAGCACGTTGGGGCCCTTCTTACAATCCCCCAAACACCCCACGCGCCGCACCTGGATGGTGTCCGTCAGTCCCCGTTCCGCCAATTCCTGCTTCAGCCGTTTGCAGACTTTCCGGCAGCCGTTTTCCTTGCAATCGCTTTCGGAACAAACGAGGATGACGTTCTCCTCGCGAAGGCGGCGTAATCCCATTTCAGACCTCAGAAACAGTCGATTGAGTTCGCATACAGACGCAAACCAATTATACATCCGTTAAGCCCACTAATCAACCGATAAACACCGCTACCCGCCTATGGTTCCGATAATCGACCAAAGGTTTATGGCCGTTCGCGCGATTTGGCACTTAACTCATGAAGACGGGTTACCGTAACTGCGTCGACGCGATATGGCGCGGGAAGCGCTCCATGCATCGTTGGACAGCCACCCTAAACCCTGTTATGATCGAGTCGTTAACAGCTTAACCAGTTGTTGATTCTAGGACTTCCCAAATCGAAGAGTGCCCAACTGGAGGAACGCAAGGTATGGCCACTCAGGCTGTCAGAGCCGGTAAATTCAACCTGACTCAGGACCAAATCGATCAGTACAACGAGCTCGGCTATATCGTCGTCCCCGACGTGCTGACCTCCGACGAAATCGAGCGCTACAAGAAGCGCGCGCGTGCCATCGCCCTCGGCGACTATCCCGCGGAAGCGAAGAAGCGGGTCATCAAGGACGTCCGCGTCGCCAAGGGCCTCATTCCGCCGCCCGAGGACCCCGAGAAAGGTCT
>JBGTJY010000572.1:0-1862 GCA_041744855.1 Candidatus Hydrogenedentales bacterium | reverse complement strand
TCGCTCCGGGGCGAGCTACCGCCCGTCCAAGGTCTCGTGCCGACGGACACGTTCCAAGCCGAAGTCGAAAAAAAACTTTTTGTGCACAACGCGGCCCACGCGGGCACGGCCTACCTAGGGCGCCTCCGCGAATTCCGATTGATCTGGGAATCGATCGAAGACGTCGAAATCCGATCAATCGTCGACCGCGCCATGTCGGAGGTCACGCTCGCGCTGCACCGTCGACACGGCATCCCGATGAAATCGCTCGAATCGCACTGGGAAAGTCTACGCACCAGATTCGCGAATCGTTTGCTGGGCGATTCCGTCGAGCGGGTCGGACGCGATCCCGAGCGTAAGTTAGGCTCGAACGAACGTTTAGTCGGCGCGGCAACCATGTGCCAACTGTACGGCGTCGAACCGAAATACATCTCCGTACTGATCGCGGCAGCCCTCATGCATCTCACGGAACTAGACGGCTTCGATCCCCCGCTAAAAATTGGCCGCATCACGTCCGATGAAGCGCTTGCGAATCTGATCGATGAAGGTCTGCGGATGCTAAAGGGTACGGACTGGGTGGAGCCATGAGTCCTACGGCAACGTGACCCTGGTACGTACTTCGCGGATTGGGAATATCTGAAAGAACAAAACCGCCGGCCCGCCGATCGCCCAGTAGATGCATCCCAGGCCGTTCATGACGCGTCCAAAACTTGCCGACCACGGACGATTCTCTTGCAAGTCTCCGGGGTACGGATGTTTCACGAAGCCCCCGACCGAACGCCGGACTTTCATGATCTGAGATACAGATGAAAACGGCGTCATTGCAAGTTCACGTCGCGTCGGCTTGCGATTGTATCGTCGACGCCACAGCGTCAAGATGGCCGACAGTATTCCAAACGGTACTGCGACAATAAGCAACTGCGATCCGAATCCAAACACCGCGGCGCAATACCCGAATAACACGAGCCCGGCCGCAGCGACGATCTGGGTGAAGGAGTGGTGCCTGCGACGTTCTGAACAAATCTGCGCATCGGAGCGCAAAAGCAGCACCAGCCGATAGAAGTAATCCCACTCGGTCTTCGAAAGTGCGACGTGATGATCCCTGATGTCGTCGTAGTGAAACCAAAGCGCCAGCCGAACGTAGCCGACGGTCGGGTCATTCGACTGTATGTCGAATATCCGTTCATCGAACTGGAACGCGGTCGCATTCCCGCCAAGATAGTCGAGAATCGCATCCGCGAGTTGATTGCGGTTGGCGCGATCGATATTCATCGAAGAACCGGGCATGTGCGATCAATTCCCCGCCTTCTCCGCCAACTCCTTCAAATGCGGCCAACTAAAAATACCCGACGAATGCCCGTCGCTCCACGCGATACTCACCGCGTAGTTGCCGAGATTGCTGATGTTCTTCGCCTCGATGTTCGGCGCAATCGTGTTCGCGTCAAGCAATTGTTGGCCGGTGAACTCGTGCACGCAACTCGCGCATTGACACGACGCACGAACATCGCGGTTCGACAGTTTTGACACCGTCCCATCGGGCCATTTCACTTCGATGAATCCAGCCCCTGCGGTCACCGTCGGGATCGCGTCCTTCTGCATACGGCTCATGCCCACGGCGCGGTGGAGGTTGTCCGCCAAATCGCGCAGGGGTTGCAGGTTTGCGCCCGCGTCGGCCCCTTCGAGGTTCGAAATCCCCTCGATGATCGGAAACTCCGCCAGCGTATTCAGGCCGAAGCGTTCTTTCAACGTCTGCGAGCCCGAGCCGAAAATGTAGTGTTTCTTGCTGCAGTTGTCGCAGACGAAATACGACATGTTCTCGACGATGCCCAACACAGGCACATTCACGCGCTCGAACATCAAAATCCCGCGCGACACGTCGACGA
>JBGTJY010000571.1:0-2175 GCA_041744855.1 Candidatus Hydrogenedentales bacterium | reverse complement strand
ATCGGATCGTCCCCGTCGTGCGCAAAGCCGCTGAACTCGGCGTGCCCGTGGCGATCGATTGCATGCTGTGGAAACCGACGCCGCTCGACGAGCAGTTGCCGTTTCACATCGATCGGCTTTGCAAGAAAGTGCCGGACGCGAAAATCATCGTTTGCCATGCGGGCGGTTGGCGATTCCTGGATGTGCTCGCGGTGGCTGTCTCGAACGATAACGTCTTCGTCGATATTTCGCTCATCCTAAACTACTTTCACGAGACGCCCTTCGAAGATCAGTTCGTTTTCGTGTTGAAACAAATTGGCGCGCATCGGATCATTTACGGATCGGATCATCCCCAGGAATCTCTGGCCGCGTGTTACACCCGCGTGCGCGGCATTCTCGATCGCCACCACTTCAGCGAGGAGCAACTCGCGTACATCTTCGGCAAGACGATCCAGCGAGTCGTGCCGGTGTAAACGCCTGCGCGCGCACTTTCGATGAGCGATCGTATTCTTATCATCCCAGGGGGACCGTTCCAAATACCCTTAATAGACGCGGCGAAACGTCGCGATCTGAAAGTCGTCGTAGCGGATGCGAATGCCAATGCCCCGGGGATGGCGCGCGCGGATTTCGCCGATCTGATCAACCCGACGGACATTGACGCGCTCGTTGACGTAGCGAAACACCACGACATTCGCGCCGTGGTCTCGATGGCCAGCGATCCCTGTGTTATCCCGTGCGCGGCAGTGGCGGAGGCGCTTGCGTTGCCGGGGCTTCCCGTGCGCGTCGCCCAACGCGCTCGGAACAAACACGCATCCTTGCTGCGGATTCGCGAAATCGCGCCGGAGTTGTGCCCTCGATTCCAGGTCATTCCGGACGCGCAACAAGCGGCGGATATTGCGAATGCCATCGGCTTTCCGCTCGTCCTGAAACCCCAGGCCGCCAACGGAAGCAAAGGCGTCGTCATTGTCGATCGCGCCGAAGACTTGCCGCGGTGGATTGCGTACGTGAAGACGTTCGCGGGCGACTTGCCCATCGTTGCCGAAGAGCGGTTGACCGGCGCCGAAGTTAGCATCGAAACGTGGAGCGTCGATGGCGAGGTTCACGTGGTCGCAATCGTCGACAAAATCACCTCGCCGCCGCCGTACTGCGTTGAGATTGGCCACACGACACCGTCGCGGTTGCCGCGCAACCAGATCGAACAACTTGCCGAGGCCGTCCGGAAGATCGTGGGTGCGCTTGAGATCGAGAATGGTCCCGCGCACAACGAGCTGTTCATGACCGCGGCGGGACCCAAATTCGTCGAGACCGGCGCGCGTCTCGGGGGCGGATGCATCGCGTCGCATCTGGTGCCGATCAGCACAGGCGTTGACATGATAGAAGCTGCGCTCGATCTTGCGCTGGGCAAGCGTGTACAACTCGAGCCGACACGGGCCAAGGGAGCGGCGATTCGGTTTCTGCGGCCGCCGCTCGGGATGGTATCGAGCGTGACTGGCCTTGATCGCGCTCGCGCTGGCGAGGGCATTCTGGAAGTTTCGTGCACGCTGAAACCCGGCAGCCGAATCGCGCCGATGGAAAACAGCGACCACCGCGTCGGCTACGTGATGGCCGAGGGGGGCGATGCCCACGAAGCTGCCCAACGAGCGGAGCGCGCGGTGGAGGAAATCAAGTTCGAAATCTCCTAATGAACCGACATTCCGCGCTCCTTCCGTCGCATTATTCTAACTTTATACCCCCAATTTCTAGACCGGCCTCAATTGAAAGCCCCCATATCTTGTGCTATTCTCCGTACGCTGGAGAATTATAAACAATACTGGGATTAGTGCGCTCTTCGGCGCTGGGGGCTACTGGCCATGACAGCCGATGACATCGTCGTCCTGGGACGCGACGCGATGATTATTACGCTATTAATCTCGGCACCTATGTTGCTATCGGGGCTAATCATCGGCCTTGTCATCAGCGTTTTCCAGTCCGTCACTCAGATTCAGGAAATTACGCTCAGCTTCGTCCCCAAAATTCTTGTGGTCTTTGTCGCGTTCGTCGTTTTCATGCCATGGATGATCGACGTGATCCTCTCTTACGTGCAACCGATTTTCGGAGGCGTTCACACGTTAGTCGAATGACGGGCCGCGGATTCGAATCGGACGGAGATCGATGAATGCCGGAAATCGAACTGGCACTCGTGTTCCTGCTGGTATT
>JBGTJY010000570.1:0-5089 GCA_041744855.1 Candidatus Hydrogenedentales bacterium | reverse complement strand
ACACGACGCGCCAGCACACGACGCGCCGGCAGAAGATCCGCCGGCACAGGACCCGCCCGCGCCCGCCCCGAATCCGGAGCCGCCGCAAGACGCGCCTGAGCAATCCCCGCCGAACTGACCGCGCAACCGTTAGCGAGCGTTGGAGCAGCCCAGCCCGATTTGTTATGGTCTGCCCGACTCGCCTCGTTGAATCGAGGTGGCAATCGCGGGAGGGGTGCATGTTCCGGGGTCAGCTATTTGCTAGAAAACCGCTCGCCCATATCGCTCGGGAGATGGAAGGCGAGAACCGTCTCCATCGCGTCTTGGGACCTTACGCCCTGACCGCGATGGGCGTCGGCGCTATCATCGGTGCCGGCATATTCGTCGCGACGGGCGCGGCCGCGAAAAACGTCGCCGGCCCCGCGCTGATGATGTCGTACGTCGTCGCCGGCATGACTTGCGTGTTCGCCGCGTTGTGCTACGCCGAGTTCGCCTCGATGGCGCCCGTCTCCGGCAGCGCCTATACCTACGCGTACACGACGATGGGCGAACTTTTCGCGTGGACCATCGGGTGGGACTTGATCCTCGAATACGGTGTCGCGGCCTCGACCGTGGCGAACGGTTGGTCCGGTTACTTTCAAAGCGTACTCGCGAAATTCGATCTCGCGTTGCCGGAGGTGTTTCGACAATCGCCGTGGGTCTACGTCGAGGGAAGTTTCGTCCGCACGGAATCGCTCGTCAATCTGCCCGCCGTTCTCGTGGTCGCGGTCATCGTGGCGATCCTCGTGAAGGGGATTCAGGAAAGCGCGCTATTCAACGCGGCCATGGTGTTTATCAAAGTTTCGGTCGTGCTCTTCGTCATCCTGGTGGGGGCCTTCTACATTAAGCCCGAAAATTGGACGCCTTTCGCCCCCTACGGCTGGACCGGCCTTAGCTTCTTCGGCATTCAACTCGCGGGCGAGACCAATGCCGGCGGCGATCCCGTCGGCATGCTTGCCGGCGCCGCGATCATTTTTTTCGCGTACATCGGCTTCGACGCAGTCTCGACCCAGGCCGAGGAGGCGCGCAATCCAAGCCGCGACGTGCCGATCGGGATCATCGCGTCGCTGATCATCTGCACGGTGTTCTATATCGCCGTTGTCGCGGTCCTTACCGGGATGGTGCGCTACACCGAACTGAGCGTGGATGCGGGGGTCTCGGATGCCTTCAAGCAGGCGGGCTTGCCGTGGGCGGAGTTCATCATCGCGGCGGCGGGCGTCGTCGGCATTACCTCGGTACTGCTGGTTTTGATGTTGAGCGCGCCGCGCGTGATGCTGGCCATGGCGCGCGACGGGTTGCTGCCCGCGTCGTTTTTTGCCGACGTACACCCGCGATTCAAGACGCCGTGGAAAAGCACGATTCTTACCGGCGTCTTCGTCGCGGTCTTGGCCGGGTTGATGCCGATCGACGCGCTTCTTCATTTGACGAATATTGGGACGCTATTCGCGTTCGTCATCGTGTGCGCGGCCGTGCTGATCATGCGACGCACGAATCCCGACGTCCCGCGGCCGTTCCGTTGCCCCTTCGTGCCCGTAGTTCCGATATTGGGCATCGTCATGTGCTTGATGCTGATGATGTCGCTCCCGCCAGCGAACTGGTGGCGTTTGCTCGCGTGGCTCGCGGCGGGAATCGTGATTTATTTCGTGTATAGCCGCCATCACAGTGTGCTCGCAAAGTCGGGCGACACGCGGTAAAAGTTGATCACCGGGACCCAACGGACGGAGGCGTAGAGCTACGATGTCGAAGGACATAGTTTCGCTCGATCGGTGGACGACTCGCTACGGCTTAATCATGGCCATGGCGGGCAACGCGGTGGGATTGGGGAATTTTCTACGGTTTCCCGCCAAGGCCGAGCCCTATGGCGCCGCGTTCATGATTCCGTACTTCGTCGCGCTGTTCCTGCTCGGCATCCCGCTCATGTGGATCGAATGGAGCATCGGGCGCAGGGGCGGTCTGGCCGGACACAACTCCGCGCCGGGCATGTTCCAAACGCTCACCAAGCATCCGATCGCAAAGTATCTCGGCGTCTTGGGGATTCTACTGCCCACGGGGATCGGTCTCTACTACGTCTACATCGAATCCTGGTCGCTCGGCTATATGTGGAAAACGGCGGTTGGCGACTATTGGGGCCAAGAAACGACACGCGAGGCGATGCGAGGCGTCCATCATTCCTATCTCGGGATCGGCGACAGCGCGATTACCTTCGGCGCGCAGTCGTATCTTTTTTTCGTATTAGCGCTCACGCTGAACATGATCGTCTTCAGCCGCGGCATCGCAGGCGGGATCGAGTTGGTAGCGAAATACGCCATGCCGCTCTTGCTCATCCTTGGCGTCGTGCTCGTCATTCGAGTACTCACGCTGCCGCCCGTCGACGGCCGCAGCGCCATCGATGGCCTCCGGCATTTCTGGCGCCTGGACCTCAGCACGCTCTCGAACCCGAATATCTGGATCGATGCAACCGGTCAAATCTTTTTCACCCTGAGCCTCGGATTCGGAACCATCCACACCTATGCCAGCTTCTTGACGCGCCAGGACGACGTCGTCTTAAACGGGACGTTGACGACGGGAACGAATGAATTCGTCGAAATCGTTTTCGGCAGTTGCATCGTCGTACCGGCCGCAGTGATTTTCTTCGGCTCCGCGATGACGAGCGAAATCGTCAAGGGCGGCACGTTCGATATCGGGTTTTATACGCTGCCCGTCATCTTCCAGGAGCTGCCAGGCGGCCGCATCTTCGGGACGATGTGGTTCGCGTTGCTCTTCCTCGCTGGGCTGACATCGAGCATCTGCATGTTTCAGCCGCTGCAACTATTTCTGAGACAGGAGCTGGGGTTCACCAAAGCCCGAGCAACCGCGTTCGTCGGCGGCTTCGTGTTCATCTTCATGCAGCCCGTCGTTCTCTTCATGAACCGCGGCGTCCTCGATGAACTGGATTATTGGGTCGGCACGTACTTGCTTGTCGTCTTCGCCGCCATCGAAGCGATCTTGTTCGTTTGGGTTTTCGGCATGAAGCAAGGGTGGGAAGAAATCCATGCGGGCGCGGACATGCAGATCCCGCGGTTTTACTACGCGATCATGCGGTATGTCACGCCGCTCTTCGTGCTCGTGCTCTTGGGCTGGTGGCTCGTCCAAGGTTTGCCGCCCGTTCTACGGATGGAAGGCATACCCGAAGAAAACAAGCCCTACCTGCTGGCGACGCGAATCTTTATCGTCGTGTCGTTCGTCGTATTGTGCTTTGCGGTCCGATACGCATGGCGGAAACGAACGCCGGCAGCCCAATAGGTGTGATTACGGTTTGAGCACGATCTTGCCGTAACTCGCGCGGCTCTCGATTGCCGCGAGCGCATCGGGCAGTTCGCTCAGCGGATACTCGCGATAGATCACCGGCTTGATTTTGCCGGTGCTGTAATACGCATAGAGCGCGGCCTGTGCCTCGTAGACCAAGTGCGGCTGGTGTATCCGCGTCGCGCCCCAGAACAGGCCCACGACGGACATGCCCTTCAGCAGAATTCGATTCGCCGCGATCTCCGGAATGCGTCCGCTCGTAAATCCCACGACAATCAGACGGCCATTCCAAGCGATGCACTTGCTGCTCTTGTCGAACACATCGCCGCCGACGGGATCGTAGATGACATCCGCACCGCGTCCGCCGGTGTACTCTTTCACTTTCTCGACGAAGTCTTCTTTCTCGTAATTGATCACGTGATCGGCGCCGCATCGGCGGCAGACTTCGAGCTTCTCCGGCGTGCCCGCGGTCGCGATGACCTTCGCGCCCATCACCTTGCCGAGTTGGATCGCGGAGGTCCCGACTCCGCCAGCGCCGCCATGCACGAGCAGCGTCTCGCCCTCAACGAGACTGCCCCGCACGCGCAGACCGAAATACGACGTCTGGTAAATCATTTGGAACGCTGCGGCGTCGGCGTCGGACATGCCTTCCGGGACCTTGAACGTCGCGACGTCCGGCGCCGCCATGTATTCGGCAAACGCCCCGCCTTGGTTCATACACATCACCCGATCGCCGGGACGGAAATGTGAATCCGGCCCAGCCTCGACCACCTCCCCCATGGCCTCCTGCCCAGGCACGAAGGGCGGGTTCGATTTGACCTGATACTTGCCCGCGATGGCCAGGATATCCGGAAAGTTGAGGCCGACGGCCTTGACGCGAATGACGCAGGACGCGCCGACAGGCTTCGGGCGTTCGCAGTCGTCCCATTTCAGTACATCCTTGTAATGCCCCAACTGGGTCGCAAGCCAGCCCTTCATGGCGGTCTCCCTCTCTTAGCTGTGAAGAATGCGAAAGAATATCCCGCCATCAGCTTCCAAGCAACCGCCCATCGTTAGCTCGACTGCCTATTTTTTCGGCATGTGCTACCATTACTCAGGGGAAAATCGGGATGAATACGGAGCTCATTTCGCAAACGCCTTTGTTTGCAACGCAAGTCGTGTCTGCAAAGGCGCCGCCGCCGGTCATCGTGGTCGGCTTGCCGCGCAGCGGATCGACCTTCCTCGGCCACGTGATTTCGTCGCTCGACAACACGTATGTCTTCGACGATCTTTACGTGACGCAGCAGGCGCAAAGCCTCGGCATCAACGGGCCGATGGACGCGCAGAAACTCGAAAAGTTCGTCGGGTATCTGGCGATGCGCCTAACGAAACGGATCATCAATCAGGCCGGCGCGGAAGACCCCTATTTCTGCCCGCGATGTAACGAAGAAGAGGTCGAGCAGTTTCGCCTGGCCATACTGAAGACTTTCGACGGCAAGTCGCCGACGTGGCCCGAGGTGGCGCGCGAATGGCTCTATCGGCTCGCGCGGCATCACGGCTGTTCGCATTGGGGCTACAAGACGCCGCAGGACGTGCTGCAGCTCAATAAACTCGCGCAGCTATTCCCGGGCGCGCGCTTTATCTACTTGACCCGCGATCCGCGTGCCGTCATGCGCTCGTTCAAATTTGTACGCTGGCAGGACGGCGACATTCGGCAATATCATCCGTTTGTCTACGCGAAGTATTGGAAGATGTCCTACGAACGCTATCGGAAATTCGCGCAATCCGGCAAGGCGCCAATCCTCTT
>JBGTJY010000569.1:0-1829 GCA_041744855.1 Candidatus Hydrogenedentales bacterium | reverse complement strand
CGAAGGCCGACGTGCGACTCGATTACCGTCGCTTCGGAAGATCGGCCGAGATGGATCAAGGATCGCGGATGCGACACGCTGGTGTCGTTGCCGGTCGAAACGTAAAGGCAATGGATCGGATCTTCGAGCCGCGTGTTTGGGTCCAGGGAAATGCACGCCCCGTCTTGCATGCATGCCGCGTTCAGCGCGACGTAAATGTTCGATGGCTGCATCCATCGGTTCAATTGTTCGGCGGCGGTCGACGAACGATCGAGCGCGCGCAGGCTTCCGACGGAGAGCTTCGCTGAGGCGCCATTGTTCGCGCCGGGCACGCGGGAAAGCTCCGGCGCGTAAAATCCGTCGACGAAAACGAGCTGCGTACACGCGGGTTCGTCGTACAGGTACGGAGCGAGCTCTTGCGCCGTCACGGGCCGCGCGGATTTCTGAACGATCGTGCGGAATTTCGTGCGCACAATGGGCGCAATGTTCGTGAAGCGCCATTCTTCTTGTTTGTAGTGAGGAAAACTCAGCCCGCGAAATTGTTCCGCGCCGGATTGACGCGCACGGCGCACGGCGTCGGCCGCATCGAGCGACTGAATGCGCTTGATGTCGTCAACGAAATGCGCGCGGTCCGCGCTGTC
Organism: Candidatus Hydrogenedentales bacterium; assembly: GCA_041744855.1. Classification (GTDB taxonomy): domain Bacteria; phylum Hydrogenedentota; class Hydrogenedentia; order Hydrogenedentales; genus JBGTJY01. Next base: position 1,209 of record JBGTJY010000569.1, on the reverse strand, counting down.
TGTAAGCGTGCTCATCGAGTTTATGCCGCGAATTCCCGCAGCCAGTCGTAGCCTTTTTCTTCCAGTTCAAGCGCGAGTTCTTTCCCGCCCGATTTCACAATCTTCCCGCGATACAGCACGTGCACGAAATCCGGCTCGACGTAGTTCAAGAGCCGCTGATAATGTGTCACCAGAATGTAGGCGCGGTCCTTGTTGCGGAGCTTGTTGATACCGTCCGACACGACGCGCAACGCGTCGATGTCGAGTCCTGAATCGGTCTCGTCGAGAATCGCGAGGCGCGGTTCCATCACGGCCATCTGCAGAATCTCGTTGCGCTTTTTTTCGCCGCCGGAAAAGCCCTCGTTGACGTTGCGATCGGCGAATCGCGGATCGACGTTCACGAGCTCCATTTTCTCGGCGAGGTGCTCCTGGAATTCCATCGCGTCGAGCGGCTCGAGGCCATGGCTTTTGCGAACCTCATTGAGCGCCGATTGCAGAAAGTACGCGTTCGAAATTCCCGGAATCTCGACGGGATATTGAAACGCGAGGAATAGGCCGAGCCGCGCGCGTTCTTCCGGCGGCATGTCCAGCAAATTCTCGCCGAGGAACATGGCGGATCCTTGCGTCACTTCGTAGGCCTCGTGACCCGCCAAAGCCTGCGCGAGCGTGCTCTTGCCAGAGCCGTTCGGCCCCATGATCGCGTGCACCTCGCCCGCCTCCACCGTCAAGTCGAGCCCGCGAAGAATGGGGTTGCCTTCGACTTCGACGTGCAAATTATGGACTTCCAACATGGCCATGAATTCTCTCTCCGGAGGGATTGCTATGTGGGTGTGTGTGGATGGGGCTAGTTGCAGCGGCCCTGAAAACTACGTCAGTCGCGAACGAATGGACGCGAGTTAGCCGACGCTGCCCTCGAGCGTGATGCCGAGCAGCTTGGTCGCCTCGACGGCGAACTCCATCGGCAAGTGGTCGAAAACTTCTTTGCAGTAGCCGTTGATGATTGTCGACACCGCGTCGTCCGTCGACATGCCCCGCTGCCGGCAGTAGAACAGTTGGTCTTCGCTGATTTTCGAAGTCGAGGCTTCATGTTCGACGTTGGACGACTGGTTTTTCACTTCGATATACGGGAACGTGTGCGCGCCGCACTGGTCGCCGATCAGCAGCGAGTCGCACTGCGTGTAGTTGCGCGAATTCTCAGCGCCTTTGAGGATTTTGATCAACCCGCGATAG
>JBGTJY010000568.1:0-3577 GCA_041744855.1 Candidatus Hydrogenedentales bacterium | reverse complement strand
CGCTTGAAAAGCAGCGCTACAAATTAACCGCTTTCGCGACTTTTTGGAAGGCGCCACAGGCGGAAATCTCTCAGCTTTAACGTCGCACCGAGAACATGGAGGGATTCCCGCCTGCGCCGGAATGACTGCGACGGAGTTTTTGCTTAGAATCTGTCCATATGGAACCTCACCCAGAATTGCCGCAGCCGATTCGATCGAAGTCGCAGTACTCCGACTATCTCGCACGCGTCGACGAACTGATGCACAGGGATTCGCTCGGGCCTGAGGAGTCGGAAGTCCTTGAGCTTTTGGCGACGATCATCGAACACTTCGAAGCCTCGATGTGTCCGCCAGCCGAATCCACACCAGAGAGTCTCGTTGCACATCTTATCGAGGCCGGAGGTATTACCAAGGCCGAGCTAGCCCGAGACACTGGAATCGCGAAAGCGACGCTCTCGAACATTACGGGCGGGCGGCGCGGAATTAGCAAGCGTAGCGCCGTTCAACTTGCGAACTATTTCGGGCTTCCGGTCGGACTCTTCCTACGGGGTTGAAGCTGCGTTCTTCTGCTCCGCCATCTCTCCGATCAACCGGTCCCAGTGCGATTCGACCAGTATCCCGAACATCCAATAGCGGATGTTGCGTTCGCCATCGAGCGCGAACGTCATCGGGAACACGGGCACGTCGTAGGCTTCTTTGACGGCGTAGCTGCACATGAGTGTCGTCACCTCAACGTCCAGTTCGTCAAGGAAGGCGCGAATCTCTTCACGCGCGCCGGAACTGTAGACGAGACTGACGATCTTCACGCCTTTGTCCGCGTACTTTCCTTGCAGCTTCTGCAGCAGTTGCAGGTCTTCTTCGCAACGGCGAAATTTCGACCAGAAGTGCAGGATGACCACCGGCTCGTGAATATCGCGTAGGCCGATGCGCGCGCCGCCGATGTCGCTCAGGGAAAACTCGGGCGCCTTGCGGAGTTCCTCGCCTGCGCGGAGCGGCGGCAACTCCTGCTCGCCGGGGCCAGGCCGCTCGAATCCGGCAAGGGGCGCAAGATCATGTTTCTCGCCTTGGCCGCGTTCCGCCTCACGCCCGGGAGGGACGCGCTCCTGCGCGTCCGTCTTCAGGACGAAAACTGCGACGCTAAGCAATGCGAGTGCGATTACGCCTGAACGCCAACCCAACGTGACGAGACCGGTCATCCCCCCGCCTTCACGATGGGTTCAGTCGTGATCATGTACGAGATCGATGGCGGCGTGCTCTCGCCGAAGAAGAGGTATTTGCCGTCCGCCGACCACACCGGGTTCGTCAGCGACGTCTTCCCCTCGACCAAGGTCCGCGTGCCCTGCTCTTCACTCGCAATCACGAGCGATTTCGTCTCGCCGATGTCTGCAATGAGCGCGATCGACTTGCCGTCGGGCGACAACGGATCGCCCGCGCCGCCTTCCCAATGGCTCGGGCGGACGTCGATATACGTTGGCTCAGTCTGGCCCTTCTTGATGACGCCGACGTTCGATCCCCAACCCGACGTGAATGTGATGCTTTGCCCATCGCGCGACCAACGCGGCGAAACCCCGGATGCGACGCGCATCGGCTTTGCATCGGCCTTCGCCTCGGCCATGTAGATATCGCCATCCATCTCGTAGAGCAATGTGATGCCGTCCGGCGACATCGAGAGGTCGTATACGGCGAACTCGGATTGGTGCAGCGTGGAAATCTTTCCGGTCGCTACCTCAACGGCGTTGAGCATGCCCTGTTGCGTGTTGATTTGATGCCAGCCAATTCGCCCGTCGCGCGTCCAGTTCGACCAACGTTGGTCCAACGGATTCTGGTTCGACATGGAAACCTCGCCGCTCGCCGTCAGCGGAACGGGCCCCTTCACGTTGGTGATCTGCTTCAGTTCCGTGCCATCCGGATGCATAATCCAAATGTTGAAGTTCGGCGTGCCCCGCTTGGAGGACATCGTGATCCAGTTGCCGTCCCAGGACCAGCTCGGCTTGTAGTCCCAAATGTCGCGGTCCTTCGTAACGTTGACCGCCTCGCCACCCTGCGACGGCACGATGAACACGTCCGCCTTGCCGCTGATGTAGCTGTTGTCGAAATAGGTGTGGAAGACGATCTTCGAACCATCCGGCGAGAAACTCGTCGAGCCCACATAGCCGTAGCCGCGCGTAAGCGTGCGCGCCTTGCCGGTGGCGATGTTGTAGACCATCACTTCACGATAGCCGCGTGGTCCGCCGGTGTAGCAAATCTCTGAGCCGTCCTGGCTAAACGACGGATAGTCCTCGTTGAAATTTTCCGCGGCGACCGGCGTTTCAACCCCCGTCGCCAAATCGACGACGTACACGTCCTGGCTGCCATTGCGCATCGTCACGAAGCAAAGTTTGGTCGAGTCCGGACTCCAGCGGGCTTCGTTGTCGGTGCCGGGATGATGCGTCACTTGCCGACGTTCACCGGTCTCAATGTTCGCCACCCAGATATCGAGATTCCCGCTACGTCGCGAGCTGTACGCGAGCCACTTCCCATCCGCGGACACCGCCGAATCGGCGCTGCCGCCGACTTCGGTCAGGATCAACTTGTGCGGCGGTAAGGGCGGCAAGGTGCTGGTGTCCGCCGCGTAGCCCAATGGAACGCCAAACGCGAGCAGAGCCGCGAAAGCGATCGGAGTCGACCTGTTCATTGCGCGAAAACAAGCGGCCATCATCGGAGGAATCTCCCTTCGTTGCGTACGGATACGGCAACCAAACACTCGTTGGAACATTGCGGAAAATCAGCATAGCACCTCACTCGCACGCACTCAATGCATTCCTGCGCGCAACTCCGCGCCGCGTCTGGATTTCCGTTAGATCCGTTGATATACTGCGCGGATCGTTTTCGGGGCCTCGCGAGGTTGATTTCAAAAAATCGCCGCCGCGGACGGGGGACCCACCGAATCTACCTCGAACCCAACCAACAGGAATCCAGCGTGGCCGGTATTCCGAGCGCGAACAGTCTTCATTGCGGCATCGATTTCGGCACGTCGAATTCCAGTGCGGCGGTCGCCGGTGACCACGGCATCGAGGTCGTTGAACTCGATCCCGCCAATGACAGCCCCCGCTCGCTCCCGTCGCTCCTGTACATCGCCCGCGACGGGGAAGAAACGGTAGGCCGGGCCGCCGCCGATACGTTCATCGCGCGCAACGTCGACCGCGAAGTCATCGTCAAGCAAGTGCAGCTCGGCGTGCACATTGCTGGCTACGTCGGCGGTGAAGGCGACAACTCCTACGGCCAGGTGCAGCGCAAAGACGACTTCGATCTCACCGAAGCGCGCGAAGTGAAGGCGCTGGTCGAGGTGAATTCGCCCGGACGCCTGTTTCAATCCCTCAAGACCTCGTTGCGCCTGCGCGAATTTACCGGCACGGACGTCTTCGGTACGAATTACCAGATCGAAGAGTTGACCTCACGAATCCTGCGCCGAATTAAAAACACGCTCGACCAACGAGCACAGGCCGACGTCGACACTGTCGTAATGGGCCGTCCCGTGCGCTTCTCCACTCGACCCGAGGAAGATGTCGTCGCGGAGCGTCGCCTCGAAACGGCCGCGCGCCTGGCGGGTTTCAAGAAC
>JBGTJY010000567.1:0-1608 GCA_041744855.1 Candidatus Hydrogenedentales bacterium | reverse complement strand
GTTCGGCGATGGCGATTGGTATCTTGGGCAGCTCGCCGCGGGCTCCGGCCGCGTCGCGTCGCATTTGTGAGGTGGTCTCGACGAATTTCGGCACCGACGAACAATCGGAACCGTGTGCACTGACGGACTCCAGATGTGCTCATGGCAGGCAATGTTGCAGGATCGCTGCAAGGCACTGGCTAAGGCTGTGGATAACAGTCGCCGCTCTTCCACAATCAGACTAGAGAGGTTTATGACACACGCAGTTGCGTTTGTTTGTGGAGTTGTTGCGTCATGCAGGATCGTCACGTCCGGAATCTCGATCAACTCGATGCTTTCCTCAAAGTCGCGCCGCGGATCGAGCCCGAGCTCTCCGCTGCCGAATTCGCCCAGCAGGTCGCGGGACATCTCGCGCGGCTTCGTGCCCAGCCGGTGCATGGCGCAATGCGGCGTGCTTCCAACTGATCGTTTAAGTCGCTATTTTTTGCGCGACGCGGCTTTGCCGGTTTGCTCGCGTTCGTAGGCTTCGGCGAGCAGTATTTTCACAGCCTCATTGGTGGACCCAGAGGTTGGCGCAGCCCACCGTTTCTGTTGCATTTTCTGGCGCGTATAAGCCGATCGCGTCGCGCCGGGATGTTTGACGCGACCCGCACCCGACACGAGCTGGCCGTGGGTCGGCTCTTCGAGATCGAGTTCTTCGAGGAACGTTTCGCGAAGCGCCGTGAATGATTGCTGGATTGCCGCGCAGACGACTTGGCGCTGATCGGCAGAGGGTGGACCGGCCGGTCGACGGGGGTCGAGTGTTTCGAGCGCGCGACGCATGTCATGAAGCGGCGAATAGGGGTATAGCCCGATCAGCTCGCGGGTTTCGCCGACGTTCCGGTAAACGATGCGCATATTGTCGAGGGTCGCACTGATGCGGCCGTAGGCGTGCAGATAGTCATCGATCGTCGTATCGGCCGTCTCGCAGAAGCGCATCAGCCGGGTCTTGGTCTTGACCATCGCGCGCCACTCTTCTTCCAGCGAGGCGACGAACTTGGTGCGCTTCTGAAAGACGTTCGCGAGATAGGCTGCGAACATGGTGACGAACACCAGCGCCATATCGCGCATGTAGGCGTAGACGTCTGAAGCGATCGCGAGAAACGTCTTTCCGACGAGGCCCGGCGCATGTTTTGCGAGGGCACTCAAAAATGTGACGGCCAAAATCAGAAAACACAGCGCATAGATCATATGCAGCCGGCGGTTCAAGCTCGAGCGGGTCATGCGGCCTCGCGGGGACAGCGGGTTCAACTCTAACGGCTTGCAACGCACATCCGCCTACATGTGGCTGAGGGCGCTTTCGTGAACATCGGCGTCGTAGCCTGCGCGAAAGACTGCAAGCGTGCTCGGCGGAGTGAGAACGTCGACGGTGAGGCTCGGTGCGACGTCGATTGCTGCCGTGTAGCCTTCGGGTGACCACCGATAAAGGCGCGCTGCGATCACCAAATAGGCACCGTCGCGCCAGCGCACGAATGCTCCCGTCGGCAGGTCCTCAATCCGTGCCGAAAAAGTCGCCTTCTGGCCGCGCGCGGTCAGGCGCTCGGCGTGAAGCACGGTGTCGATGTCGCCAGCCTTGGCGCGCGCGCTGCC
>JBGTJY010000566.1:0-1745 GCA_041744855.1 Candidatus Hydrogenedentales bacterium | reverse complement strand
TGTGCTTTCGCGGCTCGCCAATCCGGGAGGAACGCGCTCCCTGCGCGTCCGGGTTCGCGAGAGGTCCTGCGATGGGCGAACGGCTCGGACGCGCAGAAGCGCGTCCCTCCCGGTGCTCGCGCGATCGCATAACGAATTGGGTCGGAGAAAAGTTGTAGGTGCGCACGTTACGGGAGTATGCTCTATGCGTCAGCAAAACTGGGGGGCCACAGGGCACAACGTGGGGGTGGCAACGTGTCTTTTCTTAAGCGGTGGTGGGGATTGGGAGGCTCTGGCAAGGCAGCTTCCGGCGGGGAACAAGGTTATCGCATCGACTTTGACATGATGGTCAAAGGCAGTGTTTATAAGCGCCGTAGCGGACTCGTTAGACAGTTCGGCGTTACAGTTGATGGCGCGACGCGGCTCGTCACCAGCGGCGATGTAGTCGAACGGCCGACGTACGACGCGTTGCTCGCCGCGGGCGCGATCCGGCGTCCGCAACCGCCGCAGGGGGCAGCACAACCCGAAGCGCCCGCCAAGCCACAATCGAAAGGGATTGCCGCGGAACCACAACCCGCGCAGCCGCAACCGCAAAGTCCCCAGGGCAAGAAGAAACAGGTCGTTTGAGTGCGACTTATCGCGCAGGCAGGCTGGAAGCCTGCACTACAAGTGTGCGGAATTGCTTTGTAGTGCAGGCTTCCAGCCTGCGGCCCTTTGGCGAGCTTGTTGATCGTGAGCGCGTTTTATCCTAATCTGGTATGTGAACGATCAATTCCCCATCGCCTCGGAATACGAGAGGACGCCCCCATGACTCCTGCAAACAAGACTTCCCGGCGCAAGTTCATGAAAACCGCCGCTGCCGCCGCGATCGCTCCCATGATCCTGCCCTCCGGAGTGCTCGCGCAAAATGGTGAGCCTGGGGCGAACGATCGGCTCACTATCGGCCATATCGGCATTGGCGGCATGGGCACCGGCCATCTTAAATTCATCAACGGCCGCAGCGACGTGCAATCCGGCGCGCTTTGCGACGTCGATCAGGAACATCTCGGCAACGCGAAAGAAATTGTCGGACGTGCTGTGCCGACGTATTCCGATTACCGTCACGTGCTCGATCAGAAGGACATCGACGCGGTCATCATCGCCGCGCCCGATCATTGGCACGGCATTATGGCCGTGCAGGCGTGCGAGGCGGGCAAGGATGTGTACGTCGAGAAACCATCGAGCTTGACCATCGACGAAGGCAACGCAATGAAGAAGGCGGCGAATCGTTTCAATCGCGTGATGCAGGTGGGATCGCAGGGCCGTTCGACTGCCGCCGCGATCGCCGCGTGCAACTACATTCGCAACGGCCAAATCGGCGATGTATCGCGCGTCGAATGCTGGCACTACGAGAATCCTATCGGCGGTGACCCGACGAAGAACGGCCCCGCCCCGGACATTCTCGATTGGGACATGTGGCTCGGGCCGGCGCGCTGGGTGACGTATAACCCCGATCGCGTGCACTTCAATTTCCGGTGGTTGCTTGATTTCGGCGGCGGCCAAATCCGCGATCGCGGCGCGCACGTGTTCAGCGTCATCTCGTGGATACTCGATCTCGACGACAAACATCCCGTGCGCATCACGGCGACGGGCAATCCGCCTACGAGCGGCTTGTGGGATTGCGCGCCGAATTTCGAAACGACGATCGAATACGAGAATCCGAAACTGACGCTCACGTGGAAACAGCCGGGCCCGAATCCAATCAACGACAAATTCGGCGCGGTGTA
>JBGTJY010000565.1:0-1959 GCA_041744855.1 Candidatus Hydrogenedentales bacterium | reverse complement strand
GCGATGCGTGACCGCGTTTTTTTTGCGCCAGAACCGTTTGGCGGTCCGGAGACGCTCGCGTCGCAAGGCGGTATCGCGTTCGTGTTTCCGGGATCGGGAAATCATTACCTGGGCATGGGCCGCGAGTTGTGGCTGCAATGGCCGGAAATACTGCGGCATCAGAACCACGAGAACGCGCGCTTACGCAGCCAATTCTTGCCGGAATTATTTTGGAATTCGGAGTCGCTCGAGGAAATCCACCGCAATCATAAGGCCGCGTTGTTCGGCCAGGTCGCCTTGGGAACGGCGGTGTCGGATTTGGTGCAACGCTTCGGTGTGCGCCCGTCCGCCGTGATTGGATACAGCCTCGGGGAGACTGCGGGCCTGTTCGCGTTGCGGGCATGGACCGATCGTGATTTAATGCTGCAGCGGATCGATAGCTCGACGTTGTTCACGGAAGATCTCGCCGGAAACTACAACGCGGCGCGGCGGGCGTGGAAGGTGCCGGGCACGGAGACCGTAGACTGGGCGCTGGGGGTCATTGATCGCCCGGCGAAGGTCGTCCGCGCGGCGCTAAAGGATCACAAGAAGGTCTACAGCCTGATCGTGAACACGCTGCACGAGTGCGTGGTGGGCGGCGACGTGCATGCGGTCGCGAAACTCGTCAAGAAACTCGACTGCGAGTTTTTCCCGCTGCACGGCGTGACGACCGTGCATTGCGAGGTCGCCAAGGAAGTGCAGGTGCCCTACCGCGAATTGCATTTGTTGCCCACGACGGCGCCCAAGGACGTGAAGTTTTACAGCGGCGCATGGGGAACGCCATACAACGTATCGCAGGAGAGCGCGGCGGATTCCGTGCTCGCGCAGGCGATATACGGCATCGACTATCCGAAAGTAGTCGAGGCGGCCTACGAAGACGGCGCGCGGATTTTCCTGGAGATGGGCCCCGGCGCGTCGTGTTCGCGCATGATCGGCGAGATACTTAACGGGCGGCCGCATTTGGCGCGCTCGGCGTGTTACCAGGGCCAGGACGCGGCCTCGATCGTTCTGCGCCTACTGGGACAACTCGTGGCGGAGCGGGTCGTCGTCGATTTGAGCGTGCTGTATGGGCAAGAGACGACGGTGATCGAACATGCGACGCAGACCCTGGCGCACGGCGAGACGATCACGATTCGTTCCGGGGGCGCGCCGTTTGAGCCCGTGCTGCCGCCGATGCCACGGCCACAGCCGGAAGATGAAATCGCGTCATTCGAGACTATCGAAGAAGAAACGCCGAGTCATTTCGATGCCGCGTTCAGCACCGCTTCGGTCGAAACGAGCTTGCCATCGTTCGACCAGGCGGCCGCGCTCGATCACCCAGTTTCGTTCGACGACTGGCCGGCGATGATGGACGCCCGCGCGGATGCGCACGCCGCGTATTTGCAGTTCGCGACTACGGCTACATCGGCGATGGCGGAGGCGATTTCGTATCAGTTGCAGTTGCTCGATCGGGTTGACGTCGGCGTGCGCACGCCTGCCGAAGATCGATCGCAACAGACGCGCGTGCGAACAGCGTCGCCATCGAAAGTACCGAGCCGCGCGGTCATGTTCGATCGCGCGCAGTGCCTGGAACTCGCCGTGGGTTCGCTGGCTCGTGTGCTCGGACCCGAATTCGCTGAGGTGGATTCCTATCCGACACGCGTGCGTCTGCCGGACGAACCGCTGATGCTCGTCGACCGCATCGTGGCATTGGAAGGATCGCCTAAATCGCTCGGGAGCGGCCGCGTGGTGACGGAACACGACGTGTTGCCGCATGACTGGTATTTGGATGCGGGGCGGATTCCGCCGTCGATCGCGATCGAGTCGGGCCAGGCCGACCTGTTTCTATCGGGCTATCTCGGAATCGATTTCGTGACGAAAGGCGAGGCCGTTTATCGATTGCTCGACGCCGCCGTGACGTTCCATCGGGCACTGCCGGAGCCGGGCGCGGTCATTCGCTAC
>JBGTJY010000564.1:0-7612 GCA_041744855.1 Candidatus Hydrogenedentales bacterium | reverse complement strand
CCACGCGGATCATCGTAGCACTATTTCGTTCGGGCTACATTCATGAATCGCGGAATGGTGCTGCGCTCCAAATCAGTAGAAATTTACGTGCCATCTGGGCGGAGCGAAGACGAAGTCGTAGCTCGCACGACCCACCTGGGTATCGGCGCGCACCCCGACGACCTCGAAATCCTTGCCATTGACGGCATCCTGCGATGCTACGACTCGCCCGAAAATTTATTCACCGGGATCACGATGACCGACGGCGCGGGCACCCCGCGCACCGGGGCCTATGCCGATTACTCCGACGCACAAATGCGCGTCACGCGCGCGGACGAGCAGAAACGCGCCGCCGATATCGGAAAATATGGCGTGCAATTTCTGCTGGGATACTCGAGCGCAAGCATCAAGGATCAATCTGACGACGGCCCGACAGCCGATCTCGTACGCGTCGTCGAGGCGGCAAAGCCAAGCCTCATCTATACGCACAATTTTTGGGACAAGCACGACACCCATGTCGCCGTAGCGGCACGCGCGATCGACGCGCTGCGACGCGTTCCAGAATCCGCGCGGCCCGCACTACTCTACGGCGTCGAAGTCTGGCGCGACCTCGATTGGCTCCCGGAATCGCGCAAGGTCGTGTTCGATTGCTCGCGCATGGAATCGCTGCAGCAGGCGCTGCTCGCCGTCTTCGATTCGCAGATCACCGGCGCGAAACGCTACGACCGCGCCGTCATGGGCCGCCGCATGGCGCACGCGACGTACCTCGATCCGCATAGTCCCGACGATATGACCCACGCGGTCTACGCGATCGACATGACGCCGCTGATTCGCAACGATACGCCGTCGATTGCCGAATGGGTCGATTCGATCTCAGCGAGTTTCGCGCAGGACGTGCGCGATCGCGTTGCGAAGTTCACTTCCTAAATCGCGGCATACGCCCCGCACTGTCATTCCCGCGCAGGCGGGAATCTCTCAGCTAAACACGCCGCCACGCGAAATCTTCTTCCCACGCTGGCTGGATTCACTCAAGCGGTGTTCGCAATGCCTCTCAGCGAAAGGGAATGCACCGCGCTGCCCGCTTGTTCTGTACTCTAACGTCGTGAGCTCCCATCGCGCGACGCTCACCTACCCAAGTCCTGAGATGATTTAATGCCACCGAAAAATCGAACTAGCCGATCAATATTGAAATTGTCCCTGGCGTGTCTCCTTGTCGCCGCGGTTTCGTTGGCAGCTGGATGTCCCGGGCCGCCAGAGACTGTCGAGTTCGTCGATCTCGAACGCTATCTCGGACGTTGGTATCAGGTTGCCGGATATGCCTTTGGGCCGTCGTCGGGCCAAGTGGCGATTACGGCGGACTATTCGCTGCGCGACGACGGAGACATCCTCGTGTTCAACCGCGGTCTTCAAGGCGGACTCGACGGGCCCGAGGACACCATCGAGGGGATCGCCCGCGTGGTGGACACGGAATCCAACGCAAAACTCCGCGTGAAGTTTCCGGAGGTCCTCGGCGGATTGTTCCCGGGGCAATACTGGATTGTCGACCTGGATTCGGAGGGATACTCCTACGCGGCGGTGACGGATTCCCTGCGTTTTACCCTCTTCATTCTCTCGCGCACACCGCAGATCGACGAGACGGTCTACGCAGGTATCGTCGAGCGGCTCGTCGCCAAAGGATTCGACGCATCGCGGATTATTCGTATCGCGCAGCCGGGCGACCCGGCTACCTAACCGTGGCCCCCGCCCGATTCGCATCGCGATGGCTCCGGCGGGCGTTGTCGATCGGCGGCCTCGTTGCCGTGTTCCTTGTGCTCACGGCGTTCTTCCCGATTGCCTCGGTCCTCGCCATCGCCCACGGCGCCATGACCCGAACGAAGTCGGCCGCGATCAGGGCGCTCGCCTTCGCCGAATGTTTTCTCGTTCTGGAACTGCTTGGCGTCTTGTTAAGCTTTCTCCTCTGGATCCGACGCGTTTTTCCCGGATCGACCCGGGAACGATTTCTTGACCGAAACTACCGTCTCCAAAACTGGTGGGGGTGCACGCTCGCAAGGGCCGGCATCATCCTCTTTCGTCTCCGCTTTCGGATCGATGGCGAAGCGCCCGGCTCGCGACGCCCCTTCGTCCTATTCATTCGGCACGTGAGTTTCATGGACTCCCTGCTGCCCGTCTTGCTCGTCTCCTCGCGAACGGGAACGCGCCTTCGATATGTGCTCAAGCGGGAATTGCTGTGGGACCCCTGCCTCGATATCGTGGGCAACCGGCTCCCCAACTTGTTTGTCGACCGGGAAACTGCCAATCGCGACGTCCAATTGGAGGCCATACGGCGTTTTGCATCGGATATTCGGGAGGGCGAGGGAGTGCTCATTTTTCCCGAGGGCACGCGCTTCACCCCGGAAAAGCGCGACCGCCTCCTGGCCAGGTCCGAACGCATCGGCGAACGCGAGTATGCTTTGGCGGCGAGGTTCCGATCCGTGTTGCCGCCGCGCCTCGGCGGGAGCCTCGCTATCCTCGACGCGGCGCCGGGGTCCGACGCGGTCTTCATGGCCCATTCGGGACTCGAAACCGCAGTCAATCTCAAGGCTCTGTTCTCGGGGGCCCTCGTCGGCTCGACTATCCGGGTCAAATTCTGGACTGTCCCCCGGCAACACATTCCAGCCGCCCCCGGGGATCTCCGCGAATGGTTTCTCGGCCAATGGGGCATACTTGATGAACTCGTGACCCAATGGAAGCAAACATCGAATGCCTGAACTAGCGAACGTCCTCCTGGCCAATGCGGGCGCCATCGCCGTCTTCGTCTTCCATCAATGGATCGCCAGCGTGTTCCTCTCCGACGCCAGCATCGTGGATCGATTCTGGGGCGCGGGATTCGTCCTGGTCGCTTTCATCACCCTGCTGCTCTTTGGGCAACCCGGCGACCGCTCGTGGCTACTCCTCGCACTCGTGACAATATGGGGACTACGCCTGTCGCTCTACCTAAGCTGGCGAAACTGGGGGACCGGCGAGGACTACCGTTACCAGGCGATGCGCAAGCGCTTCGGTCCGGGATTCAAATGGACCAGCCTGTTCATCGTATTTGGATTCCAGGGCTTCCTGACCTGGTTCATCTCGCTGCCTCTCCAGATCGCGTTCTCGAAGGGCGGAGATAGTCCCCTCGCTTGGCTTGATGGGCTCGGCGCCGGCATTTGGCTTGCCGGCTTCCTCTTCGAGTCGATTGGAGACTGGCAATTGGCCCGCTTCAAGGCCCGGCCCGAAAACGAGGGCGCGGTCATGGATCGGGGCCTTTGGCGGTATACGCGCCACCCGAATTATTTTGGCGATGCGCTCCTGTGGTGGGGAATGTTTCTCGTCGCCCTTGGCGTCCCGGGCGTTGCCTACACGGTCGCGAGTCCCGCGCTCATGACGTTCTTGCTAATGCGCGTTTCCGGCGTGCCGCTCCTCGAACGACGGCTCCGGAAGACGCGGCCCGAATACGCCAGCTACACCCAGGCCACCAGCGCGTTTATACCGTGGCCGCCGAACTACCGAATGCGTGGACCTGTTTGAGCGCTACAAATTCGCCGCCACAGAATCCCCGCCCGTAGGCACTCATCCCTCGCCTTCTTCGCCCGGGTGGTACGCCTGCTCCGTGTGCTTCACGACGTCGTCCCAGTGAAACCACGCCGGCTTGAAGGTCTGCTTCGACAACAGTTCGGCCTGATCGAAGAAATGCGGCGACGATGGATCGCCGCTCTGACCGAAGTGCAGATAGCTCCCCGCTTTCACTTTCTCGCCGAATTCGATGACGGCCATATACGACGCGCCCACGCCGGCGTATCGGTTCTTGCGGTCCGGCGTGCTGGGCGTGTCGTAAACCGTGAAAGCGACGCCGAGCGGTCCGCGCACGCCGGGATGCCCCACGCTGGGCAGGTCGTCGCTGAACGGCACGGTCGCCATGCCGGGTTGATCCGGATGCCGCTGCAAGCGATGGATGTCGCCATAAGGCACTTTCCAGTCGCCGAACAATCCCCGCAGATTGTCCGCCGCCGTGACGAGCGCGCCCAGCCGCGCTTCGGGGTCATTCACGAATTCCGCCTTCATCGTCTCGACCGGATATCCGCGCCCGTACATCTGCTCATACCACTCGACGGCGAGCGTAGTCTGCGTCGATTCCAACGTGCTGCGGTAGTCCCAATCGAGCACGTGATTCAGGTACGGCGCCACTTTCGCGGCCAGTTCCGGATTCACCTCTTGAACGCCTTCGAGCAGGCGCTGGTATCGCGGCAGTTCCGTCATCGGCCAGTACAGCGTCGTGTCATACACGAGCTTCTGCCAATCTTCAAATGAAACGTCCTCCGCGTTACGCAACAAATATCGCGACATCTTCGCGCGGCGTTTGTCGTCGTCCTTATCCTCGACCATATAAGGCGGGAAATCCAGTTTCGACGGGTTCTCGTCGTCGGTCGTGGTGAACGGCGACGAATTGCAATTCTGCACGTAGCCCGACTCGGGATTCAACACATGCGGCAATTCCCAGATCGTGTAGTAGTCGCCCCACTCGTTTTTCGGATCGCTGCCGTCCACCGGCTCCATCCAATTCTGTTTCGGGTCCTTCTTCGCGACCGTGCCGTTGTACACGTAGAAAATGTTGCCGTCGCGATCCGCGTACACCGTGTTGAACATCTGCAATTGCAACATGCCCGCGGCGGCGATCCACTCGTCGAAGTTCGTCGCTTTCGTCTGCGCTAGCGACTGGACGATGCGGCTGCCTTCCATGAGCTTCGCGATCTTCACGGCGAGGTAGTGCGTGTCGTCTTCCTTGGACATGATCGGGCCGTAGTGCGATTTCCGGAATGTGTACGTCCGCTCTTCCAATTTCTCCGGCGTCAATACTTTGATGGTGCTCGACCATTCACTCGCCGTTTTCCACCCGTCGCCGTAGCGATACTGCAATTTATCCGTCGGATGATCGAAGGTCAGCCGGTACACGTCGCCGACGTCCGGCTCGTTCACCGTGTACGCCCAGCCGAGATAGTCGTTGTGGCCCATCGTCGGAAACGGTCCGCCGGGAAACGTCGATCCCGAAAAGTTCCAACCCTCGTCGCTGCGTACGTGCAACTCGGTGAACATGCCGGTGCCAAACCAGGGCTGATGCGGATTAATGAACAGCATCGCCGTGCCGTCGTCCGTCTTGCTCGGCCCGATCGCCCACGCGTTCGAACCCGTCGCCGCACGAATCTCCTCGAGCATCGGCGACAGTCCGCGGCGCGGCGCGTGCGCGTGGCCCAGCAGCCGTTGCAACATCATCGATCGCTCGTAGGCGAGCATATACCACGGCTCGTAGTTGTCGATGAGGCGCGGCGTCACATCCGGGTGCTTCTTCAAATAGAAGTTGTAGCCCGCAGCGAACGCATCGCAAATCGCCTTGATGTCGGGCCGCAGTCCGGGATAGTCGGCCTTCGCGCTCTCGACGATCTCGAACAGCGCAATTAGCATGTCGTTGTCGAGGCCCGCCGCGCCGTTCACCTCCGCGTATCGCCCCAGGCATTGGATGTAAGTCTCCTCCAGTTGCCAGAAATAGTCCTCGCACTGCGCGTAGGCCGAGCCGAATACGACGCTCGCGTCCGTGGGCCCGTAGATGTGCGGCACGCCCCATTCGTCGCGGTGAATTTTCACTTGCGCCGCGTACTCCTCGCCGGTCAAAGCGAATGCGGGCGACGCAATCGCAACGACTAGAGCCGACCCCATTACTGAAGCCAATTGCCCGATTCGCAGAAACATAGCAGCCCCTTTCAACTCAATGGTTCGTCAATAGCGCATGCAATGGCGGCAGGCCCACGGTTTGTAGCACAACTCGGTTGTCCGCGCCAAGAATGTACGTCGTGCCGCCCGACGGGGCTTGACCCCGCCGGATTTCGATCGCTTGCGGAGGACACGGTATCGGTTCCGGCGCAATAAGCACCAGTTTCGCGCCGATCGCGTGAACTGTGGGCTGAATTTGCACGAGGGTATCCGCGCCAAAGGCCGCCTCCTCGGCGCTCAGAAAAATTACAGCCGTCTTTTGCTCCGAGGTATCGGCGGATGCACACACGATCGGGTAGGCGTCGAGATCGAACGTGCGTCCGATCAATGACGTCCCCGGCGGCGCGCCCGCAATGAACAGATCGCCGATGGACTTCGTCTCCCCCGCATTGGCGATGAACGACACCGGAGGACTCGATACCGAAGTACCATCGGGCCGCCGCATGAACGCGATACACACATGAGGCACCTGCGGCGCGACGCCGCGCCATTCGAACTGGCCGTTCTCATCCGTGGCGACTTGCCAAAGCAGTAGTCCCTCGGGAAATGCATCGTCGACGAAGAGGCCTTGCACGGTCGCACCGGGAATCGCCGTTGTAGTGTCATTCACCACGCGGCCCGTGACCACCGCGTACGGGCCCAGCTCGACCGTCGTCGTCTCGGAAACCGTAGCGTCGACGGCAAACAACGCGCCGAGTGCAGCGGCGGGATGCTCGACAGTTCCAACGACCATGCCATCGGGCGGTCGCGTGTTGATCTGCACATTCACGCGGCCGTCCGGTCCCGTGAGATGCCACCCATACTGCGCGGGACGAAACAGCCGCACGGCCGCGCCCGCCACGGGATTGTTATCCGCATCAACGACGAGCAGCGGAATCTCCGGCGTGCGCATCACAAAAAACTTATGCCGGATCGTCTCGCCCGCCTTCGCATGGAACTGCAGCGCGCGGGCGTTCGGCTCATAGAAACCCGGCGCGGAAAGCAATTGCACGACGTTTTCGCCTTCCGCGACGGTAAACCGAAATTGCCCGCTCGGCCCCGTCTCCGATATCGCCGTCGACACGCCGTGCGCGTCGAGTTTGAGCCGCGCGCCCGGCACGGGACTACCCGAGGCCGCGTCTTCCACGGTGCCCTCGATCGTCGCCGCGCCGGCAACATAAATGGCGACGCTTTGCGAAATCGTTTGCCCGGTGACGTCGATGCGTTGCGGGTTGGCGCTGCGATAATCCGCTCCCAAAACTTCGCACACGTACGCGCCCGGCATCACGCGAACCGCGAACCCGCCATCGGCGCCGGTGCGCGTGATGATCGTGTCGTGCGGCGGATCGGCGCGCTTGATGAATACGTTCGCGTTCGAGACTGCCGTCCCCGTCCCGCGCAATTGCGCGAAGCCGCGCAAGAGCACGCCCGGGTCGAGCACGATCTCCGCGTTGCGATCGCCTGCACGCAATCCCGCCGCAGCGGTCTGCGCGAAGTCGGGATGAATAACTTTCAGGTCGATGATTGCGCCGGCGGGAACGTTCGCAAGATTGAAACTTCCGTCGGCCCCGCTCGCGATATCGGGCAGTCCGTTTGAAATCAATTTGGCTAACGGAATTCCGATCGCGTCAGCGGGAATAGCGAAGCGCGTCAGCCGCGCGCCCGCGACGGAACCGCCTTCGCCGCTCACAATCTTGCCGGCGATCTCGGAAGGCCGCCCGAGACGAATCGTCAGGTCGTCAATGCGCCCTTCGATCGGGATACGCAGGCTCGTGCCGCCGAACGCAAGACCCGGCGCCATCGCAAAAAGTCCCGCGGTATCCGTCGGCCCGAGGTTGTCAAAGCGGAATCGTCCGTCGATTCCGGTACGCGCCTC
>JBGTJY010000563.1:0-1633 GCA_041744855.1 Candidatus Hydrogenedentales bacterium | reverse complement strand
GGACAGCATCGGCCGCGCGGGCGAACAGGTCGTCAGCCGCGAGCTCGAGGTACGGCCAACACTGACGATCCGTCCGGGCTTTCCCGTGCGCGTGATGGTGACCCGTGATCTGGTATTGGGAGGCGGGTCATGACTCGATTGAAACTGGCCGATCTTGCCGATGAAAAGCCGGTCAAGGTGACCATCGAGCTCTCGTCCCGCCTCCACCGCGAACTGCTTGCCTATGGCTTGGCGATCAACGGCGGCGATACCAAAGATGCTCCCACACCCGAGCGGCTGATCCCGCCGATGATCGAGCGTTTCATTGCGACCGACCGATCCTTCGCCAAATTACGGCGCACGGGTCAGGCCGGATAGCGCTCGCTGATCAGTTCGAAGAAGCGCTTCAGCGCCGGATTGTCGTTATCCTCGCGCCAGTAGAACGCATAGTCGAGCCGCGCAGGGCCGCCCTGGTCCATGATTTCCACAAACGTCAGTTCCGGCCAATGCACACCGATCGAGGCTTCGGTAGCAAGCGTGATGTACCGCCCGAACGGGACCGTGCTCAAAACACTCTCGAGGCTGGTGTCTTGCATGATCAGGGGCGCACGATAGCCCTGATCCGATAATCGGCGCTTCAGCGTGCGCGCCATCGCAGGGCCCACGCCCTGGCTGGGCAGCACGAAGACCTGACGGCGAAAATCACTCCAGTGAAGCCGGTCCGACTTGGTCAATTGATGGTCTTTTGGCAGAGCGACAAGCAAGCGTTCCGACCACGCCGAGCGCCGCGAGATCCCGGTGTCGTGGGCGTCTGACGGCATCAAGGCAACGTCAATGATGCGAGCCTTCAGGTCGCTGAGCATTCTCTCGGGATCGGCTTCGATCCCGTCGAACTGAATGTCGGGGTGGCGCCGCATATATTCGCCAATGGTCGCGCGCATGTTGCCGGCCATCAGGCAAGCAGAGAAGCCGACAGCGATTCTGCCCTCCTCGCCATAGCTGACGGCGCGGGCTGTCGTCTGAAGATTGTCGATATCAGTCAAAATACGCCGGGCAACACTCAGGAACGCCTTGCCTTGCTCGGTCGGTATCGCGCCGCGTGTGCTGCGTTCGAAGAGCCTGATCCCAAGATGTGCTTCCAATGCGGCTATTCGTCTGCTCAACGTCGACTGTTTGATGCGCATTGCTTCAGCGGCACGCGAAAAACTCTGAGAATCCGCTGTCAGAATAGCATAACGAAGTTGGCGAATTTGGATGCTCACAGGACTATATCTTGAGCCATTCGATGCAGAGGACAGCGGCAGGGACACCGCATCGCGACCCAACTGATTTCCGCACACCCACGGAACAAAGATTGAGGCCGAAATATCGACGGATTATGGTCATATGGTTTCCAGCTATTTAGCAAATGCAGTGCCCGTCACTGATACGCGTACGTAAATGCCGCCGTTGAAAATCTAAGATTCCAAGTGCGTGTCAAAGAAATGCGCTATTTCGGCAAATGCCTCCTTGGTCACCGGCGCAGTGTAGTCAAAGGTATATTGCGCGTGCGACATGCCCTCGAATACTTGGAGTTCAGCAACGACGCGCGCCTGCCGGAGTTTGCGGTGGGTTCGGACGGTGTTCGACAGTAGCAGATCGCGCGTGCCTGCGG
>JBGTJY010000562.1:0-3369 GCA_041744855.1 Candidatus Hydrogenedentales bacterium | reverse complement strand
AGGTTCCGGCGCTCCTCAGGGGCGACATTAAGAAGCTTGAGCAGTTGCAGCTTCTCCTCCGGCGCCAATGCATCGACGGCAGCTGCAATTTCCGCGATTGTTTTCATGATCTTCAATCTACCATCACCCTATGTATCTCCTCAAAGCAGGCTCCGCTCCGACTTGCGCGTTCGAGCGGGCACAGCGGTGGAGTCCCACCCGTCGGTTCGCCTCGATGGTGAAAATCCGCCGGGCGCATTCCGAGGTGTGCTATTATTTTTAATTCCATTGACCAGGAAAATCGAAGCCGAAGGAGCGCAAGTCGATGAGTGAGCACCAGCTAATGAGTGAACACACTTGCGATGAGTGAACACACCTGCTGCGGCCCGGGGTATGCCTCTGCGCAGGACGCGATGAAGGCCGAACCCGAGAAGCTGCTTTACGTTGCGGCGCTGTACGTCGGGATCAAGGACAAGAAGCCGGATTACATGGCGGTCGTGGATGCCGATCCCGCTTCGAGCACGTATTCGCAGGTCGTTCATCGCGAGAGAATGCCCACGCCCGGGGATGAGCTGCATCACTTCGGCTGGAACGCGTGCAGTTCGTGCCATGGCGACGCGAAGAAATCGCGACGGTTTATGATCGTGCCGGGCATTCTTTCGAGCCGCATTCACGTGCTCGATTGCGCCGATCCGCGCGCGCCGAAAATGCACAAGGTGATCGAGGGGAAAGAGATCACGAAGAAGACGAATTTGTCAGCGCCCCATACGGTGCATTGTCTCGCCGACGGCAACATCATGATATCGATGCTCGGCGACGGAGAAGGAAACGGGCCGGGCGGATTCCTGCTGCTGGACGAGAACTTCGAGATCAAGGGCCGTTGGGAGAAAAAAGCCGAGGGCATGAAATTCAACTATGACTTCTGGTACCAGCCGCGGCACAACGTGATGGTGAGCAGCGAATGGGCCGCGCCGAACACATTCCGGCCGGGATTCAAGCTGGAGGACGTCGAAGCGGGGAAATACGGCCGGCAACTTCATTTCTGGGATTGGACGACGCGCGAGATTATACAGTCGATCGATCTGGGCGAGGACGGTTTGATTCCGCTCGAAGTACGTTTTCATCACAATCCGGACAGCGTTCATGGGTTCGTCGGTGCGGCGTTGAGCAGCAACATTTTTCATTGGCACAAGCCGAATGGGGAGTGGACGGCGGAAAAGGTTGTGGACGTCGAACCGATCGAGCACGAGGGCTGGCCGTTTCCCGTGCCGGGTTTGATAACGGACTTGGTGCTTTCGCTCGACGATCGGTTCTTGTACCTGTCGAATTGGCTGCACGGGGATTTGCGGCAGTACGACGTGAGCGATCCGGCGCACCCGAAGTTGACGGGGCAGGTGTGGCTCGGCGGGGTGTTGGGCCACGAACCGTCGACCAAGAAGTTCGCGTTGCAGGGCGGGCCGCAGATGGTGCAACTGAGTCTCGATGGCAAGCGTCTGTACGTCACGAATTCGCTGTATAGTTCTTGGGACAATCAGTTCTATCCCGACATGGCGAAAAACGGGTCGCATTTGATGCAGATCGATTGCGACACGCAGAACGGCGGGATGAGAGTGAACGAGAGTTTCTTCGTGGATTTTGGCAAGGAACCGGACGGGCCCGCGCGCGCGCATGAGGTGCGGTATCCCGGTGGCGATTGCACTTCCGATATTTGGATATGAATCGAGCGGTGACGGGTAATCGCAGAGGCGCTGAGGACGCAGAGAATCGCGGAGAGGTCCCAGAGATCACACGGAAGGGATTACGTCGGATTCTTGAGAAGGGATGTAGTGAGCGGTACCTTGCGATGACGAAACTTTGGCCGATATTGCGACTGATTGCGGTGGTGGGCGCGATTTCATTTTTCGCGGGAAGTGTTTCGGCGCAGGGCCTCCTTGGCGCCGGGGAGTCCGAATTCGAAGGGGTGAGCGAACTTCTCTCGTTTATCTCCCCGGCGAATTTCGAATCCATGGTCGAGGACATGCAGAACGAGTTTGTCGGCGTCGGGATTCAGTTTTATCCGTATCGATCCGAGTACGTGACGATTGCGCGCGTGCTCTACGGATCGCCCGCAGCGGAGGCGGGTGTACGCGCGGGGGATCAGATTACCGAAATTGACGGCGCGCCGATGCGCTACATGAGCCCGCATGAGATCGTGCGGCGGATGTCGGGCGAGGTCGGCGATCGATTGACCATGACGGTCGAGCGATCGTTCCGCGCGCTCAGTTTCGGTCCGGAACTGACGGTCGAACTCGAGCGCAGGGTTGTGTACCTGCCAAGCATCGAGGAGGCGCGCGTGTTGCCGAGCGGCGCTGGGTATCTGCGCATCGGCACGTTGGGCGATCAGGCGGCCGTGGAAATCCGGGGGCGGGTGCACGAGTTGCTCGATAAGGGCATGCACGGGTTGGTGATTGACGCGCGCTGGCTCAGCGGCGGGTACGTTCGGTCCGCGGCGGATGTTGCGAGTTTGTTTCTCGCACCGGGGACGCTGATCGGGTTCATCGAAACGCCCAAAGGGGATTCCATCGCCATTCGTTGCGACGGAACACCGGTATTGCCGGGGGGCATGCGGGCCGCGTTGCTCGTGAATGGCACGACGGCCGGCGCGGCCGAATTGCTCGCCGCGGCGTTTCGCGAAGGCGACAATGTGCGTCTCGTTGGACAAAAGACGGCGGGGATCGCCGACGTGACGCGGTCCACTCCGCTACTCGGTTTGGAGGAGACAACTGGCCGCCAGATCGAGCATTTGCTCGCGCCGGATGGCTCGGCGATCCACGCGCGGGGCGTCACGCCGGAACTCGACGCGACGTTGACCCCGGAGGACGACAACGTGTTGCGCATGCAGCTCTTCGAATCGTTCATGGGCGACCCGGAACTGGAGAACGCGCAGAACCACGGCGTGGTTTCGGGCAACGATCCGGCGGATGTTGCGATCGAGGATTTGCCACTCGTCAAGGCCGTGCGGTGGCTGATGGGCCGCTGAACATTTCGTACCCGTAGGGGCGCTTCGGGAACCGCCCGGGGATCGTTGACGTGAACACCGCGCCGAGAACCGGGGCGCTTCTCGAAGCGCCCCTACTTCGTATCCCGTTTAGTTCATACTTTCGGCTTGACGTTTCTTCTCGGCAGTCGAGGCCCATGCGTCGCCGATTTCGCCACTGAGCGCGCAGACTTTCAAGACCTTGAGCAGTAACTCGTCCGAGGTGAACGGCTTTTGCAGTTCCCACACGCGATCGAAAATTTGCTTTTGCGGATCGGTGATTTCCTCTTTACTCGTGAACATGAGGATGGGCACGCCGTTGGTGCGTAGGTCCTCGCGGATGAGCGATACCACTTCGGCGCCCTGCAAGTCGC
>JBGTJY010000561.1:0-6757 GCA_041744855.1 Candidatus Hydrogenedentales bacterium | reverse complement strand
CTGGCTGCTCTACATCGGCCTCGCGTTCATGGGCGTCGGCTCAGCGCAAGTCATCCCCTGCCTAACGTCACTCGCCTCGGCCTACGCCCCGCCCGAAGAGCAAGGCCGCGTCCTCGGCGTTTTCCGAAGCATGGGCGCGCTCGCCCGCGGCGTAGGCCCAATTCTCATTTGCCTAGTCTACTGGCGCTGGAGCGCAACCGCCGCCTACCTAAGCGGCGCCGCAGCGATCATCCTTCCCCTCCTACTCGTCCGCACCCTCCCCAAGCCAACACAGTAGGGGCGCCTCGAGAACCGCCCCGGAGTCAACGCCCGGTCCCCCGGGCGGTTCCCGAACCGCCCCTACGACGCAATCCGATCGCCAAATCTCTCGTTCTCCTTCTCGTTCTGCTACGAAAATACAATCTCCGCGAGCGCCCTCGTGCTCGTTGCTTCGTAATCGTAATCGTAATCGAAAGAAACATCGTGCCACGCCGGTCCGTCCCACCAGTCCGAGTCCGTCGCGCTCATACTTCCCATGCTTCCCATAAGTCCCATGAAAATCCCCCGTGTCCTCTGAGCGCCCGTGGTGAACCCTCAACACAGGGCCCTCCCCTTTGTTTCCCAGCGCCATCCCCCTTGTTTCCCAAAACCATCCTTCGCATCCTTCCCAGGCTGCCCATCACTCCCCCCTTGTTTCCCATGCTAAACTTCCCACCCCATGACCCCAGTCGAAATCTCCACCCACCTCTCTGGCGAAGTCTCGCAACTCCAGTTCGCGTCGCCCGTTACGCACGTCTACAACCCGATCGAATACGCCGCACGCCCCCACCACCTCTACCTCGAGCGATACGGAAACGCACCACGCGACGCCATATTAATAGGGATGAACCCGGGTCCATTCGGCATGGCACAGATCGGCGTCCCCTTCGGCGAAGTGACGATGGTCCGCGATTGGTTGGGTATCCACGGACCCGTCGGCAAACCGCTGATCGAACACCCGAAACGTCCCATCGTCGGATTCGCATGTCCGCGGAGCGAGGTCAGCGGCGCGCGGCTCTGGGGCTGGGCACGGGACCGATTCCTAACGCCGGAACGGTTCTTCGCAAGGTTCTTCGTCTGGAACTATTGCCCGCTCTGTTTCATGGAATCGAGCGGCGCCAACCGCACACCGGACAAACTCCCCGCGGCGGAACGCATCGCGCTCTACGCCGCATGCGATCGCGCCCTGCAAGCCCTAATCGCATTCATGGCCCCGCAATTTGTCATCGGAGTCGGCAAGTTCGGCGAGGAACGCGCCCGCGTCGCACTCCCGGAATTCCGCGGCGTCTTCGGATGTATCCCGCACCCGAGCCCCGCGAACCCAAACGCCAACCGAGGCTGGGCCGCCGCCGCCGAAAAAGCGCTGACCGACCTCGGCGTCTCGCTGGAATGATCGTCCGAAAATAGTCCGTCCGAGCGCGACGACCGTTGTCAATCATCGCGCCCGGACTATGAGTGGTTGGCAAACTTATCTCATCATCGCGAGATCACGAGCATCCCGCGATGATGTTTCGTCACTGCGAGGCCATGCGCACGGCGCCCCCTTCGCCGTCATTGCGAGGCCACGCGCACCGCGCGTGGCCGTGGCAATCTCCTTACTCCAGCACCCCCACTACCGCTGTCCCAAAAGTTGTATCGCCGTCTGCGGCACGATATTCGCCTGCGCCAACACGGCCGTCCCCGCGCTCACCAGGATTTGGTTCCGCGTGAAAGCAATCGTCTCCTTGGCAATGTCCGCATCGCGGATCGCGCTCTCCGACGCCGCCGAGTTCTCCTCCTGAATCGCGAGTGTCGAAATCGAAAACTCGAGTCGATTCTGTTGCGCGCCGAGATTGCTCCGCGCGGTATTGACCTTCTGCAGCGCCGAATCGATTGCGGTCAGCGTCGCGTTGGCCCCCGCAACGGTCGCGATCGTCGACGTGTCGATCAGCAACGCCGCGGCAGTCGAACCTTGCAGCAACACACTCAGCGTTTGTCCCGAGCGCGCCCCTGCTTGAATCGTGATCGTCTGATCCGCGGCGAGCACGCTGACGCCATTGAACTCGGTATTCAGCGCAATGTCGTCGATCTGATCCTTCAATTCCTGCACTTCAGCATCGAGCGCGGCGCGATTGTCGACGTTAATCGTCCCGTTTGCCGCTTGCACCGCCAGTTCGCGGATGCGCTGCAAGATATTCGTCGTCTCGCTGAGCGCGCCTTCCGCCGTCTGAACGAGATTGATCCCGTCCTGAGCATTGCGCTGCGCCACACGCGTCCCCAGGACGATCGAGCGAAATCCTTCGGCGATCGCAAGACCCGCGGCGTCGTCCGCGGCGCGATTGATTCGCAGTCCACTCGAAAGCCGCTCGAGACTTCGATTCAGGTCGAGCGTCGAACGCCGCAGAATACGCGTCGTATTGAGCGCGGCGATGTTCGTATTGATGCGTAAACCCACGCCGGGGTCCTCCATGACCCACTACGGTCCGTGCATCCGTGCAAAGACCACGAGGCGGCCGCCAGGGCAACCATGCCTCGCGTTTATTGATATCGGCGGCTTGGCAACAAATCTTGAGGATCAGGAGACAGGCGTACCCACGTGCCGCCAAATGGTGTAGACCCAGCCCAAGAGCACAATCCCCGCGCCCCCAAACTTGGACCATCGCGACGACTGAATTCTGTCTACAAATGCCGGCCGCCAGCCGGTCGCCCCCATCAACAAGGCCGCGGGTACCGTCAGCATCGCGGCGAGTGCCACCAGTGCGCCCGCAGGCTGCGCTTCGAATGCCGCCGCGACTTGGCCGCGCACCACGAGGGCGAACGCAGTCGTCATGCCGCAGAACGGACACGGCACGTGCAAGTAAGTCAGCATGCGGCACGGCGCCAGGCCGAGTTGCTCGTGCGTGCCGAAACCACGCGTATCGGGCGTCAGCATTCCCGCGACAACGAGCGTCAGCGCGGCAACGCTCCCCACGCATACGGCCGTCCAGCGTTCGAACGACGACAGCCGCGATCCGCGCATCAAAACAAAGCGCCCGGCCGCAGGACGATCATGTTCCCGCGGCCGGGCGGACAGCTTCTTCACACGCGATTAGTCGGTGCCGGAATTGAAGGTAATTGGAACCTTGATGAACTTGCGTTCGATTTCGCCTTGCGCCTTCTTCACGTGCAGCAAGAGCGCCTCGCCGGGCTTCGCATTCTCGATCATCAGTTGTTTGAAATGGTCGCGATCCTTCACCTCTTCATGCGCAACTTTCAAAACCACGTCGCCGCGTTCGAGGCCCTCGTCCGCTGCGGGACTTTTCGGCACCACAGTCGGAATCACGATGCCAGTCGTTTTTTTATCGAGACCGATGATCGACCGGTAGTCATCATTCAATTCAACGACATGAATGCCCAACACATCGAACCCATACACAGCGGCATCCCTGCCGGGAAACTCGTTCACCTTCACCGGGATGACGATGAGTGCACCCGCGCGATACACGTCCAACTTCACTTCCTGGCCGGGTTGTACGTCCGAGATTCGATTGATCAAATCGATCGTGTCTTTCACAACGACACTGTCGATTTTCCAGATCACGTCTTCTTCCTGCAGTTTCGCTTCGGCCGCGGGTCCGCCCCACGTCACTTCCTTCACGTATACGCCCATTTCATCGGGAAGATTATAGGCTTGGATGTAATCCGCGGTTTCCTGCCCAGCCACGGTAGCGGCGGCCTCGATCTCCATGATCGATACGCCGAGCCACCCGCGAACCACGCGGCCCTGCGCGATCAATTGCGGCACAATCTGTTTTGCCCGGCTGATGGGAATCGCGAAGCCGATCGAGTTCGCGCCCCACACGATGGCGATGTTCACGCCGATCACGTTGCCGTCGATATCGCACAATGGCCCGCCGCTGTTCCCCAAGTTGATCCCGGCGTCGGTCTGGATGAAATTCTGAAACCGGAGCTTCGCATCGGGCAGATTCAGGCGCTCTCGGCCCAAGCCGCTGATGTGTCCAAACGCGACCGATCCCGTCAATCCCCGCGGGCTGCCCATCGCGATCGCGAATTGGCCCACGCGCAGATTGTTCGAATCGCCAATCGCCGCGACCGGCAAATCGGCGCCCTTGGGGTCAATCTTGATCACGGCCAAATCCGAATCGGGATCGCTGCCTACCAGCGTCGCTTCGTGCTCCGTGCCGTCGTGAAGCAGCACCGTCAACTTTTTCGCATTTTCAACGACGTGGTTGTTCGTAACGATATGGCCTTGCTTGTCGAAGATAAATCCCGAACCCGTTGCCGTTGGCGGCGGTTCCTCTTGCATCTGCTGCTGTTGCTGCTGTTGTTGCCGGCGCAGCCGGCGCTGAATCTCTTCAGGGATGCTCGGCGTCCCGTTTTCTTCGCCGTCCTCACCGTCCTCGCTCGGGTCTTCTTCTTCACTATTCTCCTCAGGAGTTTCGCCGCCCTCTCCCTCTTCCCCGCCATCCTCCTCCTCGTCGGGCTGCGTGAAGAATCGGAAGAATTCGTTCACGCTGCGGTCGGGAGCATCGGTCTCCGCGGAAATCTCCACGACTGCGGGCCCGACCTTCTCGCTCAGCTCGATGAAGGCATTTTCGAATTCCTTCAGCAGCGGGCTTACCGCGCTCGCCGTGGACAAACCAATAGCGCTCCCCATCGCAATCGCGAAGACAAAAGCGATTCGCCTAATCATGATGCACTGCCTCCTTGTTCGGCCGCCGGCCGCGGATGAATGGCCTCACGAAGGGCCTCTTCGATGCGCTGCTGCGTGCCGTGATCGGTGATTTTCGAGCCATCCAGGGTCACATAGAAAGAATCTCGGACCCGATGGGCGTCGGTTACGATGCGGGCGTTCGCAATATTCAACCCGCAATCGGTCATTGCCTTGGCCATACTATACAGGATTCCCGTTCGGTCGCCGCTCTGAACGTCGATGACCGTTTGCGAACCCGAGGATTCGTTGTCGAACACGATCCGCGTGGGCACGGCGAGCGACGGCTGCAACAATCCGAACAGCCGGTTCTGCGCCTTCGCGAGATATTCCTCGACGTGTTTCTCGCCGGTGAGCACATTGCGCATCGTCTTCTCGACGGCCTGAAATTGGGTTTTCGTTAGCGGTCGACGGCGCACAGCGTTGACGACCGTGAAACAGTCGAGCGTGATGCCGTCCGATCGCGTGAACAACGCCGCGTGATTCACGTCGATCAGTTCCGACGCGAAGCAGCCCGCGATTTCCGCGAATAGCCCCGCGCGATCGCGCGTGCAAATGACGACCTCGCTCATGCCGGTCTCTTCGTTGTCGATGCACCGCAGCGCGATACTGTCCCGCGAGGCATCGCCGAGGCATTCGAGATGCATCGCAATATCCGCGGGCGCATACGCCACGAAATATCGTTCACCGAGATCGCGCAGGTGCTGTTCGAGTTCCGATTCGCGATCCTTCGGCACGAGCGCGCGAATGTCCTCGGCCTTCTTCGAGTTCCAATAGTCGACGCCAACGGTCTGCGCGCGGCCCAGCAACACCTTCTCCGTGCGCAAATAAAGCTTGAGCAGCAGCGCGCCTTTCCAATCGTTCCAGACGTTCGGGCCCACCGCCGACATGTCCGCGTACGTCAGCAGGAACAGCGCGCGCAGGCGGTCTTCCGATTTCATCTGGCGCGCGAATGCGTTGACCACGGCCTCGTCATCGGTATCTCGATAGATGCCGATTTCGCTCATCAATAGGTGATGCTCGACGAGAAACGCAATGCGCTCTTGATCATCGCTCGAGAGTCCGATTCGTTCGCCAATCCGGCGGCACAGGAGCACCCCCTCTTGCACATGGATCTCGCCGGAGGCCTTGCCCAAATCGTGGAACAGAAGCGCCAGCACGAGGATGTACGGATCGGGCAGATTCTCGAGTGCCGTCAGCAAGCACCGCGCGACGGGTCCTTCGAGATCTCTGAGCACGGCGAGCGACTCGATCGCGCGCAGTGTGTGCTCGTCGACGGGATAGCTGTGAAAGTCCTCGTAGCGCACGATGTCCTGCACGGCGGCGAACTCTGGCAGGTAGCGGCTCAGCAAACCGGTCGCCGCGGCCTGACGCAATGCGCGGCCGGCCTGGAAAGGACGATTGCAGATCGCCACAAAAAAGCGGCGCACGAGATCGTTCGAACGGAACGAGTCATTGACGAGATGCAGGTTCGCCTCGATCATGCGCTCCGTGGGATGGCTCAACACGACGTCGTTGCGCGCGCATTCCCAAAACACAGCCATCAAGCGCGGCGGATTTTCTTCGAACCAACGCGGATCGCCGTGCCCCGCGTATAACTCGCCTTCCTCGACGGCCAACTCCGCGACGCCAGGACGCGGACTGGTGAGCAAGCTCCCCGCGTCCGCATAGTCGCACGAGCGCGCGATCTTGCGGAGGCATCGGCGCACTTTACGCGCCGCGCCGTAATAGTCTTCCATCAGGCGGCCCGTGCCTTCGTGGCCGTCGTCGGCGTAACCAAGGTTCTTCGCGACCTTGCGTTGATTCGCGAAGGTCAGCCTATCCTCGGCTTTGCCCGCGAGAAAGTGCAGCTCGTTGCGCACGCGCCACAAGAAGTCGATCGCCTCCGCCAGTTCGAGTTGCTCCTCGGGCGTGATGATGGCCTGACCCGCCGCCTCGTCCAACGTCGTGATGCCGTAACGCGCGGTCAGCAGCCACAGCGATGCATGGTAGTCCCGCAAACCGCCCGCGCCTTCTTTCACGTTCGGCTCGGGCGCGTACAGCTCGCGG
>JBGTJY010000560.1:0-7400 GCA_041744855.1 Candidatus Hydrogenedentales bacterium | reverse complement strand
CTTGTTTTCCTCGGTGCGCTCGCCGAGTTGCACGTAGGGTCCAAAGGGCCCAAGGAGCGCGTAGATCGATTCGCCCGTCTTTGGTTCTTTGCCGATCGGGTCGTTGCCCTTCGATTTGTCGCGCAGCAGCCCGATTGCCTTCTCGACATCGAGTTCCTCGAAGGTCACGTCGTTCGGAATGGATACCGTGTTGTCGGAGCCGCCTTCGCCGCGTTGGATGAACGGACCATTGCGGCCGATGCGCACGACAATCCGTTCGTGGCTCTTCGGGTCCTCGCCGAGGAACAAGAGCGGATACTCGATCTGCTCCATTTCCTTTTCGATATGCGGCTCGAGGCCGGGCCCAAAATCGCCGCGGCCATGGTAGAACGCTTTCAGGAAATCGAGCGAACGCTGATTCCCGTCGGCGATGCCGTCGAGGGCATCTTCCATGCGCGCGGTGAATTTCAGGTCGACGTACTCGTCGAAGTGTTCCTTGAGCATTTGCGTGGTGGCGACGGCGGTGAACGTCGGCACCAGCGCCTTGCCTTGCAGATCGACGTAGCCGCGCTGCTGGATTGTCGAGAGCACGGGGGCGTAAGTCGAGGGTCGTCCGATGCCTTCCTCTTCGAGCCGCTGAATAAGCGCGGCCTCGGTATAGCGCGCCGGCGGTTTTGTCTCGTGTTGCACGGCCTCGAGTTTTTCGAGCGCGATCGGTTGGCCGTTGCCGACGCGATCGCCCTGATTCACGCGCGGCAATTCCGTGTCTTTCTGGCGCGTGTCCGCGACGCGTAGAAAGCCTGGGAACGTGACGACCGATCCGTTCGCGCGCAACACGGCGACGCCGTCCGGGGTCTTCGCTTCAAATTCGATCGTCGTCTTCAGCAACTGCGCCTCGGCCATTTGCGATGCGACGGTGCGATTCCAAATCAGGCGATACAGCTTCATCGCCTCGTCGTCGAGCAGGTTCGCGAGCTTATCGGGCGTGCGGCTGATTTTCGTCGGGCGGATGGCTTCGTGCGCTTCTTGCGCCATTTTCGAGCTGGTCTTATAAGCGCGGCGCTGGTAGTAGTCCTCGCCGAAGTTCTTGCCGATGTATCCCGCCGCGTCGTTCAACGCCTCGTTGCTCAGTGTGACCGAATCCGTACGCATGTAGCTGATGACGCCTTCGCGCTCGCTGCCGCCGAGGTCGACGCCTTCATAGAGTTTTTGCGCGATCTGCATCGTGCGCTTCGGGGAGAACCCGAGCAGCGAACTCGCGGCGCGTTGCAGCGACGACGTGATGAACGGCGCGTCGGGCTTCATCGTCGCCTTACGCTCCTCGACGCTTGCCGCCGTCCAGGGTAGCGCGCCGTTGAGTTCCGCCGTGACGCGTTCGGCATCGGCCTTGCGCAGCCAAACGGGCTCGGTCGATTTCATTTCGCCGGTTGTGCCGTCGAAATCCTTGCCCGCTGCGATCCGTTTTCCGTTGAGCGACACCAGCGTGGCCGAGAAGCCGATGCCGGCGGCGTTGAGTGATGCCTCAACATCCCAATACTCGGCGGCCTTGAACGCCTTGCGCTCTTCCTCGCGCTCGACGACCAGGCGGACTGCGACGCTTTGCACGCGGCCGGCGCTGAGCTTCGGGCCGATTTTTTTCCAGAGCACGGGCGATAGCGAATAGCCGTAGAGGCGATCGAGGATGCGCCGGCTTTCCTGCGCGCTGACCAGTTCCTGGTTCACGTCGCGCGGGTGCGCGAGGGCTTCGTCGATCGCGGACTGGGTGATTTCGTGGAACGCGATGCGCTTAACCGGCACCTTCGGCTTGAGCAACTCCAAGAGGTGCCAACTGATCGACTCGCCTTCGCGGTCCTCGTCTGTCGCGAGAATGATCTCGTCGGCGTCTTTGAGCGACTTGCGCAGTTCCGCGATGACTTTCTTGCTTTCCTTTTGGACCACGTATATCGGCGAGAAGCCGTTCTCGGTGTCCACGCCCATGCGCGCCCAGGGTTTGCCTTTAATCTCGTCGGGTATTTCTTCGGCGGAGCTAGGCAGATCGCGGATGTGGCCGTAACTCGCGACGACTTTGTAATCCTTGCCCAGAAATCGACCGATGGTTTTGGCCTTCGCGGGCGATTCGACGATAACCAGCTTCACGAGCGCTCCCTCGGTGTCATTAGAACTTCGTCCCCCATTTGCAATTTACCGTGTACTGCGGCGACGCCCCAGAGCGCCACGACGCCGCATCCCCTTCGGAGAGCGGCGTCGACGAATCGTCTAACCCGTTACGGGTAAAGGGTTAATGTAACGTAGTGTTCTTCGCTTCCAGCACGCTGTAGATCGTATTTTGCGATTCCGTGTCTCGATTTGAACAAACGATCCACGAAACCAAATATTCCAACTCCGACATGCCAACTTCGCCTTCAAACTGGTCGAGCCGGTCGAGGATCATCTCCCGTTCCGAAGGATCGATCAAGCCGTATAAATCAAGGCGCGCCAAAGCGTTACGCGCATCCGAGGAAAGGCGGAGACGTTCGTAGGGCGACAAATGGCGGATGGCGCCCGGGCGGACGTCTTCGACATGCGTCATGGAACGCATGCGTGGGCGCACCAGCGTTATCGCCGCGTCAATGTCTCTTTTGGCGTAACCTTGACCCGCCAACCAGCGGCGGAGGCCCGATTCCGAAGGCTGGGCCTCGCGGCGGTCTTGCAAACGGCGCAGAATCACATTTACTAAATCCGCGACGGATTGTTTCATCTACGACTCCTGGGACAAAAACAGTCCTCACCTGACTGGTACCATATTCTAGGGGGGCCTGCGAGAGGTGTCAACCGGGGGAATTACCGAGCCATGCTGCCGCGCAGCATGGGGCCTAGGCCGGACGAATACGCGTCCCCGGGTAGACCGCGACCGGCGAGCCCTCCGCGAGGATAGCGCTTTGGGGCGGACCGGACAGGCATTTCGCCAGATCGTCGCCATAGAACTTCTCGGGCCAGCCATTGACTTGCGCGCCGCTCACGTTCCAAGCTGTCCAAGACGGATGCTCGACGAAATATTCGTTCGTTGAGCCGTCCCGGCATTTCGTGTAGCCCCAGTAGTGTTCGGCGAAGAACTCCTCCGGCGAACCGGGCGCGAGCGGCGATGGGTCGCCCTGGAAGAGTCCGGAGAACACGAATTGACGGGGGCGGCGACCGCAGGAATACAGGGTCGAGCCTTCGCCGCCGTTCACCGTGCGGAGGTGAAACATCGGCGCGGCGAGGTAGTTCTCTTGGTAGAGGAGGTTTGCGGTCCACGCAATCAGCCGGCGAGGGACGATCTCCCGAATAAACACGACCCCGCGCCGAAGTTCGCCGCCGGACTCGCGCCGCACATAAAACCGCAGGTTGACCTCCTCGAAATTTCGGTGGCCGGGAATCGCCACGCCGTAGACGCGTGTGTTGCAAAAGAGGAACCCAACCAGGCTGATGTACGGCGAACCGTTCCACGTATCCAGCTCGGTTCCGTGTGGGACGTACTGCGAGAGCAACGACGCCTCGACGGGATAATTGAGCATAAGCAGATTGCGCCACTCGGCCGTGAGAAACAGCTTGCGCTTATGCTCGCCAAGTTCGGTCATCCGGCCTTAGCCATTAAATCCGCAACGAGCTTCGCGAAGCGCGCTGCGTCGGGGAGCTGACCGCCCTCGGCGAGGAGCGCTTGGCCGTAGAGCAATTCGGCGCGGTCGGCGAGATCGGGCGAATCGGGATTCGCGGCATGCATTTCCTGCAGGCGCGCGATCAGCGGGTGCGCGTCGTTGATTTCGAGGACGCGCTTCGTCTTCGGCGTTTCCTGGTTCATCGCGCGCATGAGCTGCTCCATCTGCGGCGTCATGTCGCCCTGTTGCGTGACGAGGCACGCCGCGGAAGTCGTGAGGCGTTTGGACACGCGGACTTCCTTTACCTGCTCGCCGAGTTTCGATTTCAGGTAATCCAGCAACGGTTGCAACTCTTTTCCGCGGGCATCGGTCTCTTCCTTGTCCGCCTTTTCGCCGCGATCGAGATCGACCTCGCCCGTGCTCGCGTTCTGAAATTTCTTGCCTTCGTATTCGCGCGTGGATTGCGTCCAGATTTCGTCGACCGGATCGGTGAGCAGCAGCACCTCGTATCCCTTCGCCTGAAACGCCTCGATGTGCGGCGAGGACTCCATCGCGCCGCGCGAGTCGCCCGTCATGTAGTAAATCGTGTCCTGCTCGGGCTTCATGCGGTCGATGTACCCTTGCAACGTCGTGAGTTCGTCCGGGTCGCTCGTGGATGCGAACCTGCACAGGCCGAGCAGGCGATCGCGGTGTTCGAAGTCGGAGTAGATGCCTTCCTTCAGTGCACGGCCAAATTCCGTCCAGAACGTCTTAAATTTTTCCGCGTCGGAATCCGCGAGTTGCTTGAGGAAATCGAGTACCTTGCCGACGAGGCCCTTGCGCATCCGCTGGATTTGGCGATCCTGCTGCAGGATTTCGCGCGAGATGTTGAGCGAGAGGTCTTCCGAATCGACGACGCCGTGCATGAAGCGCAAATATTCCGGCGCGAGTTCTTTGCAATGGTCCATGATGAACACGCGCTTGACATAGAGCTGCATGCCGTAACGATGGTCGCGGTAATACAGGTCGTACGGGGCCTTCGACGGGATGTACAACAACAAGCGGTATTCGAGCGTGCCTTCCATTTTCGCCTGAATGACCGCGAGCGGCTCGGCCCAGTCGTGGCTGATGTGCTTGTAGAATTCGTTCAACTCGTCTTGCGTGACTTCCGACTTGTCCTTGAGCCACAGCGCCTTCATCGAGTTGAGCGTGATGGTCTCGGTCTTCTTGTCGTCCTTCTCGCCGCGCTCAACGTCCATCTTGATCGGATACGCGACAAAATCCGAGTAACGCTTCACGATTTCGCGCAGCGTCCACTCTTGCGTGTAGTCGTTGAGCTGGTCTTCTTCGTCCGGCTCCTTCAAATGCAGCGTGATCGACGTGCCGGGTTGATCTTTCTCGACCGTTTCGAGCGTGTACGTACCGTCGCCTGCGGATTCCCAGCGCGTCGCCGTGTCTTCGCCCGCGCGCCGCGTGACGAGCGTCATGCGGTCCGCCACCATGAACCCCGAGTAGAACCCGACGCCGAACTGGCCGATGAGTTCCGGCGGGACGTTGCTGTCTTTCGATGCACGGATGGTCTTGATAAATTCCTTCGAGCCGGACTTCGCGATCGTGCCGATGAGGTCTTTCACTTCGCTGCGGCCCATGCCGATGCCGCGATCGTGAACCGTCAACGTGCGGGCTTCCGGATCGACCTCGAGGAGGATTTCCAATTCGGTGTCCGCCGGCAATAACTCAGGATTTTGCACGGCCTCGAATCGGCGGCGGTCCATTGCGTCGGATGCGTTCGAGATGAGTTCGCGCAGAAAGATATCCTTGTTCGAATAGACCGAGTGAATCATGAGCTGCAACAGCTCGCGCGCCTCGGTTTGGAATTGATGCGTTTCGATGGTTTCGTTCATGTCCGTGACCTTCTCCTATACTCCTGCGCTCGCGCGTTTACGTTCCGCCATGTACACGATGCCTTGTCGCGTCACGGGCGATTCAATTGTCGCCCAATCGAGAATCTCGTTGTCGTTGGGGTCGAGACCACAACGCGTCAACTCGTCGCGCGTCATCGCCAAGAGGCGATCGCGTGCATAACGCTCAATCGCTTCCCCTTCGAGATCGGACGCCGCGGCGTCGTTGATGATGGCTTCTGTCGTGTCCGTGATCCGGAAGAGCTGTTCGGTCGCGGCGTCAAGATCGCGAAGGCAGCCGTAGTGCGCCACACAAACCCGATCAGCTCCCGTGGCGCGGATCTTTCTTATGCTTTCCTGCGCGTCGGCGGAGCTGTAGTCGGGCGGCGAGCAGACGTAACTCATGTGCACGCGGCAGCCCTCTTGCAGCCGCAACTGCGCAAGGCCGAACGCGTCGCCCGCGAATACCGTGCTGACCGCGGGGTCGAAGATCGCCATGTGATGACGCGCGTGGCCGGGCGTGTGCAGCACTTCCAGCGTGCGATTGCCCAGCGCGAATCGTTCACCTTCGTTAACCGAGCGCACGCGGGATTCGTCGATCGGCTCGATTTCGCCGAAGAGACCGTCGAACTTGTCGAGACCGTAGATGGGCCGCGCGGCTTCAATCAGTTTCGAAGGATCGACGAGATGCCGATGCGCGCGCGGATGACACAAGATAGTCGCCCGCGCACAGTGCTTTGCCAATTCCGCCGTGCCGCCCGAATGATCGAGGTGAACGTGGCTGACGAGGATGTATCGCACGTCGTGCGGCGTCAGACCTGCTGCGTTAAGCGCGCGCAACATGTCGGGCACGGCGAAGCGCGTCGCCGTATCGAAAAAGGCCGCCTCGCTGGCATCGACGACGAGATACGCGGCGGCGCGCTGCGGGCGCGTGTAGTTGCCGTCGATAATCTTGACGGATTCTGGAACGTCGAGTCCCATCGGGTCTCCTTGCTTGGTGATTTGAGCACGGAATTGTAGCAAGTGCTGGAAGCCCGATTCGCCCTCTCCGCCATTGCGTCCCACCCCGTCATTCCCGCGCAGGCGGGAATCTCTCCAATGAACCCGTGGCGCCGACTCGAAGGGAGAGATTCCCGCCTGCGCGGGAATGACGTGGTGGAAGCGGGTGGGAATGACGGAGAGGGCGGGGTGAATGACAAGCCGGGCGGTCGCCGTGTAGGGTACGTCGCATGACGTTGCACTTCATCGAAGGCACTGCTGGCTGCGAGTACGCGCGGTCGCACCAATGCGTGGCGATCGTCGTGGACGCGTTGCGCGCAAGCGCTACCGCCGCGATGCTGCTCGACGCCGGCGCGACGGAGATCCTCGCCGTGCGCACGGTCGAGGAGGCCCTGGCGCTCAAGAAGCACATGCCGACCGCGCTGCTATTCGGCGAGCGCGGCGGACTGCCTCCCGCAGGATTCGACTTTGGCAACAGCCCACGCGACGCCGTGCACGCTGCAGGTCGTTCGGTCATTTTCACGACGACAACCGGCACGGCACGCATCATCGAAGCAGCCGGCGCGCACGCGATCTACATGGGCACGACGGTGAACGCGATGGCCGTCGCCATGGCGGCGCTCGCGCGCGAGCGCGACGTCGTGTTGATTCCCGCAGGACGCGAGGGCGAACCGGACTTCGACGCGCACGAGGACTGGGTCGCCGCCGCGTGCATCGCGAATGTCGTCGACGTGCCCGTCGGCGAAGGCGCGGCGCAATACCGCGAGACGCGACACTTGATTGAGCTCGACGGTGTCGAGGGCCGGTTCCACGCTGCGCCTCACGCAGCCCGGCTGCGTGAGATCGGGCTGGGCGATGACGTGGCTTTCTGCGCGCGGCTGAATGTAACAGACGCTGTGCCTGTAGTGACTGCGGTCGAGAATGGGGT
>JBGTJY010000559.1:0-4120 GCA_041744855.1 Candidatus Hydrogenedentales bacterium | reverse complement strand
CGCGCCGTCGCGTTGTCAGCCTTGGTGGGACAAAAAGCCGTCCACAGATTTCACAGATGTCACAGATGGGTCAGTGCTGGCGGCGCCCCGTGACCGCCGCCGCTCGATGCGCTGCCAATGGGGTTGGGCATCCGGCCCGGCGGAGTGACGGTCAACGCCGCAGGAGCGTCCAGGACAAGGATCTGTGTCCATCTGTGTCATCTGTGGACAACTCACGAGGCACTTCCCATTCTTCCCAGTTCGTCCCGAGCGCCGCGTTGAGGTCCGCGCGGATGGGCTCGAGGACGGCTTGCCACTTCTCCCAGATCACGTCGATCTCGGCGTTGTTCGCGATCGATTTCAGCGTGATATGCGGCACGCGCTCGTACACAAAACCCTGTCGGATGTTGCCGCGGGTCGGCGTTTCGGAGGGGATGGTCTTCGTCACTTCAGCGGATTTTTTCTGTCCGGCCTTCGAGTCGGCTAGGTAGTAATACGGATAGCGCGCGCCCATGATGCGCGCACGGGCGAGCGCGAGGGCCACGCGCGACGTGTCGATCGTGATCCAGCGGCGACCCCATTGCTCCGCGACGTAGGCGGTCGTGCCCGAGCCGCACGTCGGGTCGAGGACTAGGTCGCCGGGGTCGGTGGTAAGCAGGACCGCCCGTTCTATGGCACGCCTTGAAGTCTGAACGACGTAGGACATGTCGGTTTCGCCACGCATGTCGTTCCAAATCGTGGAATAATTGACGAACGGAAAATCATCGAAGTAGCGCTTATAGATTCGAAGTCCTTCGCGTTTTGCGAGACGACCGATCTTCCAAAGCTTCTTCGTTCCTTCATAGCCAGCTTTCCAATTTCGATTCGGACCGCATTTAAGAGTAAATTCGCGAGTCTCATACTTAAATACGATTTTTTGCCGCTCCGGCTTCTCCGTACCTCCGGAGACAATCGAATCGGCCAGATGGCTGTCTCCACGGCTTCGACCTGACAGAAGAACGGGCGAAAGTTCTGGAATGGATGATGACGCCAATGCTGGAGAAGCCGCGCCGTCTCTGGCGTGACGAGCCACTGTTCCGGGTTCGGCAACCGTCGCCACTGTTCGACCTCAGTCCGAATCGTGTTGATGGTGAAGTTGATGCCTTCGCCGTCCGAGGACAACCCATCGCCGCGGGTGAGCAGAAGTTCGACTTGTGCCTTCGGGACACCGCGCTGTTTTTTAGGCTTGGGGACGGGCGTGAGCAAATCGGATTTACGGCGCGTCTCGATGACGCGATTCGTGGGCTGCCCATCGCTGTCGAGTTCCCAATGACGGCCAGGGTACGCGTACGGCGAATTCAGGATGGGTCGTTTGAAAAAGTCATCGCTCATGCTTTCGTGTGGAATCCCGGAATACGGTGACGACGCCCAAGCCGCCCGCGAAGCCGAAGCTGACCTCGCAACCCAAGAACTGCGACACTCCGCTACAGCCCATAGTGCTGAGGAACGGCTAATCGTACTCGGGAGAGGTTGTGGGGTCAACGATGGAGATCAGGGCCGTTCGACACTCGAACCCGCTAGAACGGCCAGACGAATGGAATGATCGCTATCGCCGTGATGCCGACGATCACGTCCATCGGAATGCCGACGCGCAGGAAGTCGTTGAACCGGTAGCCGCCGGGGCCGTAGACCATCAGGTGCGTTTGGTAGCCAATCGGCAGGGCGAATGCGGCGGACGCGGCGACCGTCACCGCGATGACGAAGGGCCGCGGGTCCGCGCTGAGATTGTCGGCCATGTTCACGGCGAAGGGGAACATCAGGACGGCAGCGGCGTTGTTGCTGATCAGTTCCGTGGCGGCGTTCGTCATGATGTAGATGACCGCGAGGATGACCCACGGGGCGAGTGCCTGTGGATTGGGTACGATGAGTTCGCTGATCGTCTGGACGAGTCCGGATGATTCCATCGCGCTGCCGATGGCGAACGATGCCGCGATCGTGATGAGCGTTTGCCAATCGATGCTGCGCCGTGCGTCCGACGCCGAGATGCATCGCGTGGCGACCATGATACCGCCGATGAGCATCGCGGCGATCGCCGTGGTGTAGTACTCGGTGACGAGGAGCACGACGAACGCGGCCAACAACACGAGCGACAGCGTGGCGCGCTCGTGTCGCGCGGGGCGGGAATCCTCCACGGAGCTCACGAGGAAGAAGCCGGGGTCATCTTTGTGGGCGCGGGTAAAGTGCGGGCCGGTTTGCAGGAGCAACGTGTCGCCGTTGCGCAGGACGATGTCACCCACGCGCCCCGGCACGCGTTCTCCGCCGCGATGCACGGCCACGACTGCGGCGTTGTAGGTCGTGCGGAAATTCGCGTCGCGGATGCTTTTTCCGACCAGCGCCGACTTGCCGGAGATCACGGCCTCGGTGAGCACGCGGCCTCGTCTGCGGCGGGCCTCGGCTTCGTATCCCTCATCGGCGACGGGCGTCAGACCGGGAATGCGCTCGAGATCGATAATCGTCGACACGCTACCGGTGAATGCCAGAATATCGCCGCTTTCAATCGATTGATCGGGGCCGACGGGCGAAATCACTTCCCCGTTGCGGACGAGTTCCACCAAAAACAATCCGGGGAGATGGCGCAGGCCCGCTTGTTCGACGCGCTGCCCGACGAGGCGGCATCCCGGTTGCACGAGCATGTCGACCATGTATTCCCGCATCGATTCACCGGCCTGCACGATGAGGTCCTTGCGCTCGGGCAGCAATTTGCTTCCAAAGAAAATCAGGAATAGCGAACCTATGATCGCGCACGGAATGCCGACCCACGCGAGCTCGAACATGCGCAGGGGAACGAGATCGGCGCGCGTTTCGAATCCTTCCGTCATCAAACCATGCACGATGATGTTCGTGCTCGTGCCAATTAAGGTGCAGGCGCCGCCGAGAATCGTCAAGTACGAAAGCGGGATGAGCACGCGCGACGGCGATACGCGATGTCGCCGGCACCAACTGACCATGACCGGCAACAGCATCGCGACGACAGGCGTGTTGTTCATGAACGCCGAGATCGTCGTTACGACGAAACTCATCCGCGTCAAGACCGACTTTTCGCTGTTCGCCTTGCCGAGAAGTATTCCGCCGATGCGCTCGAGCGCGCCCGTCTCTTTGAGTGCGGCTGCGACGACGAACAATGCCGCGACCGTAATCATGCCCTCATTTGCGAACCCCGCGAAGGCCTCTTTTGGCTCGATGATCCCCACGACGGCGAGAAGTACCGCGCCGCCGAGCAGCAATACGTCCGGTGCGCGATCCTTCGCCAGGCCGATGAAAATCAGCACAACTACGGCTAGCGTAAACCACCCTTGCCAGTCCACGTAATTTTCCCCCTGCGTAGCGGCGAAACGTCGGCGTCATCGGCCGCAAATTGGCGCGAAGGCTATCATAGAAGCGGAAACTTCGCCAAGCGAGATTGAACAGTCGGAACGTCTTGACACCTACGCGCGGAGCATCTAGCATCGTGCGGATTCGCTCGAGCTTGATCGAGAACAGGAGAAATACAAATGCGGTATGCGAGAAGAATTGGCGCGGCGATCGCGTTGTCCTTTGCAATAGTCACGCTGAGCGGCTGCCCCAGCGCGACGTTTCCCTACTACATCGCGAATCTCTCGACGGAGACGTTGACGGAACTGAAGCTACCCAACGGCCAAACGCTCGAGTTCGAAAACGTGCTCACGACCGCGGTGCCCGCGAACAGAATGCGGATCATTTTCCTCGATCGGGCTACGTTCGGCGGCAGCCTTTCGGAGGTCGAGTATAGGTACGGCGACGGCACTGGCGACAGTATTTCCGCGCGACTGGAAGACGGACCGGGCGCGGTGGGTTTCGTGGCGGAAGAGGTCGACGGGCAGAGGGTTGCGCACCTGTTCACAGTGGACGACGCAACGAAGGAATGGCAAGAAGAATTCCCCGCGGACTGACGCGTTGGGCGCCAATCCGGCGGAGAAGCGAAGATCGACCCGAGGAGGGCTCGGGAAAGCGTTATTTCGGGTACTTGGCGTCCGCCCTGAATTTCTCCGATCTGCATGCTGTGGCGGCGGATATGCATCGCCGTGAGCGTGAGCCAATCGTACGCGGTCAGTACGCCGATTTGTGGAAATGGGTTCGGAAAGGT
>JBGTJY010000558.1:0-3510 GCA_041744855.1 Candidatus Hydrogenedentales bacterium | reverse complement strand
AAATCGCTTCGAGCTCTTGGATGATCTTGCCGTTGCCGCGCACGGGGCCATCGAGACGTTGCAAATTGCAGTTCACGACGAAGATCAAGTTGTCGAGTTTCTCGCGTGCCGCAAGGGAAATTGCGCCGAGCGATTCCGGCTCGTCCGTTTCGCCGTCTCCGATGAACGCCCACACTTTCGAATCCGAGTAGGGCTTCAATCCCCGATCGTGCAAATACTCGATGAAACGCGCGTGATAGATCGCCGTAATCGGGCCAAGGCCCATGGAGACCGTCGCGAATTCCCAAAACTTGGGCATCAACCGCGGATGCGGATACGACGACAGCCCGCCGCCCGGCGCCAGTTCGCGGCGGAAATTCGAGAGGTCATCCGCCGAGAGTCGCCCCTCGAGGAATGCGCGCGCATAAATCCCCGGCGCGGAATGGCCCTGAAAGTACACGTAGTCGCCGCCCGACGGATGCGCGCGTCCCCGGAAAAAGTGGTTGAAGCCGACTTCATACAACGACGCGGCGGATGCGTAGCTTGAGATGTGTCCGCCGATGCCCTCGGCGTGCTTGTTCGCGCGCACCACCATCGCCATCGCGTTCCAGCGAATCATGCTCCGGATGCGACGTTCGATCTCGATGTTGCCCGGATACGGCGGCGCGTCGGCGGCGGGAATCGTGTTGATGTAGGGCGTATTCGCGGAGAACGGCAGCCGAATACCGCGCGTGATCGCCCGAGTCTGCAAAGCACGGAGAAGGTTGCGCACGCGCTCCGGCGTCTCACGCGCGATCACTTCATCCAACGAGACAAGCCAATCGCGGGTTTCGGCGTTCTGCTCGTCGGTATAACGATAGTCGTTCTTCAATCGAACCCCCTGATCGACACGATCGAGTGATCGTAAAGTATTTGCGGGGGACCTTCAACTTACGCAGGGTTTACGGACTGGCGACGCGGTCATTTGTAGCGCTGCTTTTTAAGCGGCGCGTTATATAAACGCCGTCGGCGCCCGCGGAATCGCGCCGCTTGAAAAGCAGCGCTACAAATGAAATGCGGTGTTGGAACAAGACACAGTTATAATTGCAAAGGTCATCGCGTGTCGTTTTCATGGGAGGTTCTCGAGTCGTGGATATGGATTTTCAAACGATGAAACTGGCGCTGCGCCAAGTGCTCGCCGAAGAAATGGGTTTTGGGCGTTACGTCATCGCCAAACGGTGGGACGGCGGTACGCTCATCCTCAAACCGGCCGACGCATCGCTGCAAAGCAGGGAAATCCCGCTCGAATCCTTCTTCCGAAAAATTACCAGCGTGCGCGAAAAACTCCGCGTCCTCGAACAAAAGATCAACAACAGCAAAGACCTCTCGCTCGAAGATCGCGCCGAATTTCAAAAGCTCGTTTCCCGCGCACAAGGCAGTCTGACGACTTTCAATATTCTATTTGCCGAAGAAGAGGACCGCTTCGAAGGCACGCACTCCGACTAACAAGCATCCGGGAGGGACGCGCTCGTCCGCTACTTCGGCCGCGTCCGGGTCTACACCAGAGCCGCAGTCGCGATTCGTGCACCCACCGGCTTTTGATCGCGCCGCCTGCCCGCGCTATCGTAACGGTTCGCTATCGGGTGAATTATGGCCGGGCTCTTCATCTTCATTCTTATTGTCGTCGTCTTCGTGCTTTGGCTGCGGGTGAGCTCGCTGCAGAAACGATTCGAGGCCGTCGAACGCGAGTTGCGCCGCCTCGCTGTCACAGCAAGTTCCGAAACCACCGACACGCCAGCCGCGGAACATACCGTCACCTCGATACTGGCCGCCAAAACTTCCGAGTCCAAACTTGCGCCAAAGCCCAAAGAAGCGCTACCCCAATCCCGCTCGGAAAGTTTTCCTGATTACCTCGTATCCAAGCCCAAGAGCGAGCCGGTTGGGGAAGAATCGAAAGCAGCCGCGACACTTCCACCAACCGCTCCGAAACCAGCTCCTGTATCGCGCTCCACGCCCCAGCCCGATCTCGCCGAGTCGCTCGCGAAATTCATAAAGCGCATCGGGCCGAACGACCCCAACATGAGCTGGGAGATGGCGCTGGGAACCTATTGGCTGCCGCGCGTCGGCGTCGTCATGCTCTCAATCGCGGTCGTATTCCTGCTGACGGTCGCGTGGCAAAAGTGGGGACCGCCCCCGCCCGAGGTGCGCGTCGGAATCGCTTACGCGATCTGCTTCGCGCTGCTGCTCCTCGGCTGGCGGCTCGAAAAAAAGTATGCGGCCTACGCGCGCGTGCTCTACGGCGGCGGTATCGCGGGCACCTACTTCGTCACGTTCGCGACGTACTACGTTCCCTTCGCGCGGATTTTCGACTCACCAATCCCATCGCTCATCGGACTCGCCATCGTCGTGCTCGCGTGGGGTGGTATCGCGCAACGTCGGCACTCCGCGGTCGTGGGAATGCTCGTCACTTTCCTCGCACACCTCACGATCGGCATCGCCACGCTGACCGCCGAGGACACCGTGAACTACGCCGTCACGGGCATCGTTCTGCTCAGTATCGGCAGCGCGTTTTTCCTCTTGCGAAATCGGTGGTATTACGTCGCGGCAGTGGGTCTCATCGGCAGCTACATCAATCACTTCCTCGTGCTCCGCGCCAGCGCAAGCTCCGATAGCGTCGCGGAATTCGCGCTCGGCATGACGATTCTCACGATCTATCTGCTCATCTTCGCGCTCGCGGAGCTATTCGCGCCCGAGCGGATCCGGCGCGAGCGCGTTCCGCTCTGGTTTCGCACGGCGTTCGTGATGCTCAACACCGGCGCGTTCTTCATCCTGGGCGCATCGCTCGTCGTTGCCTATTCGTTCACGGCCGGACATCGCCATCTCTTCGAGTACATTCTCGCCGCCGTGTTGGTCGTGATTGGCCTCCTATATCTCCGGCGCCGCAACGGCGATCCGTTGTTCAACGTCTACATGACGAAGGCCATCGCCATCGCGTCATGGGGCCTCGCCGCGCAATTCAACGGCAATACGCTGACGACGTGGCTCGCCATCGAAACCGTCGCGCTCCTCTACGCGGCGCGCCGATCGGGCCTCCTAGTCACGCGCGTGCTCGCGCTGTTCACCGCCCTCGCCGCCTTTTGGCATGGCGCGTACACGATCCTCACTTCTTCCCCCATTTCGTACGAGGCCACGGCGTATTGGTCGCTCGCCATTCCCGCGCTGCTCACCGTGCTCGCGTTTTGGCTCGCGTCTCAAATCTATCAACGCACGGACTGGGAACCGCGATCGCCGGTCGGCCTGCCGTTAGATGAAGGGCTACTTGAACAACTCTGGAAGTGCGATTTCGTTGCGCGTCCGAATCAACTTTCTGCTGGTGCGCAGAAACCTATCGGCGGATTGTTGTATCCGCATGCGTATGCATTGGCCGGCGCATTCTTGGCGATCGGTTATGTCTGGAACTACATCGAGCCTGGCCATCGCGCGCTCGCGTTCAGC
The DNA here is from genome assembly GCA_041744855.1 of Candidatus Hydrogenedentales bacterium. GTDB lineage: Bacteria > Hydrogenedentota > Hydrogenedentia > Hydrogenedentales > JBGTJY01. The sequence continues at coordinate 57 of JBGTJY010000558.1, read as the reverse complement.
CTAGCCGCGCTAGCTACGGTGGCCGCCGCCCGAATGCTACATGCGCTGCCGTTCGGT
>JBGTJY010000557.1:0-4153 GCA_041744855.1 Candidatus Hydrogenedentales bacterium | reverse complement strand
ACGAATGGCGCCGATCTACGCGATCAAGAAGGACGCGATGGGCGATATTTCGCTCAGCGAAGGCGCGAGCTCGAACACGCACATTGTCTGGAGCCACCCGCGCGGCGGCGCGTATATGCAGACGCCGGTTGTCATCGGCGACTACTTGTACGTGTGCCGGGACAACGGATCGTTGAGTTGTTACAGCGTCGTGGACGGGGCCGAGCAATACCAGGAGAAGCTCGGCGAACCAGGGATGGGATTCAGCGCGTCGGCGGTGGCGGCGGGGGACACGATCTATTACACGAGCGAGCCGGGGGATATTTTCGTAGTGAAGGCGGGGCCGGTGTTTGAGCTTGTGGCGCGGAATGCGATGGGGGAGAATTGCATGGCGACGCCAGCGATTGCGGATGGGGTGTTGTTTGTGAGGACGCAGCATCATTTGATGGCGATTGGGAAGTAGTTTCGCTGTGACGCGCGAGACCAAATATGAGTTGCTGCGTGACGTGGCGCGGTGTCTTAGCGCTGAGCCGGAAGTACGAAAAGTCTACGTGTTCGGGTCGTTTTTGACGAGTGACGATCCGAACGATTTGGACATCGCGGTGTTTTCGGACAGCGAGGCAGCATACTTGCCGTTGGCGATGCGATATCGGGAGCTGACGCGCGACGTGGCGAAACGGATCGCGCTGGATATCATTCCACTGAGGCCAGACGCGTCGGGAACTTTCATGGACCGGATCAACGAGGGAACGGTCATTTATGAGAGGCCGCGATGACGCTAAATGGACTCGATATTCCACTCGCTCGTATTTCCGATCTCTGTCGCGAATTGGAGGTTGAGGAACTGGCCGTCTTCGGGTCCGCGCTTCGCGAGGATTTTTCGCCTTGTAGCGACGTCGACTTTCTAGTCAAGTTTAAGAACGATGACTACGGTCCCTGGTTATCGAAATTGAATCGACTCGAAGCGGGCCTTGCCCAGATTCTGGGACGACCTACCGATGTTGTTCCTCGAGACGACCTCAAATGGGTTATTCGAGAACGCGTACTCGAGTCGGCTGAAATGATCTACCGCAGCGTGGATAGCGAAAACCAAACCACGGGGCACACTGGGATCACGGGGAATTGATTCACCACCGATGGACGAACAGAGCGCTCGCGCAGAGACGCTGAGGCGCAGAGCGGGATTGTCCGAAACTTCTTGGGCGAAATCAAAGGAGTTTACGCGATGCAGCACGGACATAAGTCGAATTCACTCTGAACTAGGAATCGAAACTCATGACTTCTGAGCATCAGGGTTCGCCGAACGAATCGCTACATGGCCGTTCATTTGATCTGCGGCGATTTTGGTTTCCGATTTTGGTCGTGGGGATTGGGATTGCGAGTTTTGTTGGCACCTATTATTTCGCGTCGACGAATATTCAGAACACGATCGGGTATGGGGCGGTGCCGATTCTTGCCACGCTTGCTTTGCTTGTGTGGTGGATGCGGCGAAAGGAGTTGTCGATCGGGGAGCGGGTTGGCGGGGTGGCGTTGTTTTTGTTCGCGCTTGGCGCGATTGGTTTTTTGAACGGGCGGTATGCGCTGTACGTGGTGATTATTGCGCTGCCGGTTATTAGCGCCGTTGCGTTGGCGCTGATCCTTTTGACCTCGCGCATGAAGCAATCGTCGCGGCGCGCGATCACCGCGGGCGGAATGATCCTTGCCGTGATCATAGCGGCCCAGGCGCGCGTGGATGCCGTGGGCGGCGACCTTATTCCCTTGTTTTCGTCGCGTTGGTCGCCGCCGCCGGAACAGCCGGTGGATGGCGAAGCGAATTTCAACGAGCCCGAGCCGGGGCGCGTGGCGGCGCTGCCGGATGCCGTGGGGCCGAATGATTGGCCGGAGTTTCGCGGGCCGCAACGGTACAGCGCGGTACCCGACATAACGTTTGGGACGGACTGGGATGCGAAGCCGCCACGCGAGATTTGGCGTCGAGCGGTGGGTCTCGGCTGGTCTTCGTTTTGCGTTGTGGGAGATTATTTTTTCACGCAGGAGCAGCGCGGCGATGAGGAGTTGGTGGCGTGTTATCAACTCAGCGATGGCGAGCCGGTTTGGCTGAATCGCGTCTCGTCGCGGTTCAGCGAGCCGATGGGCGACGGGCCGCGCGGGACGCCGACGTATGTCGATGGGAAACTGTACCCCCAGGGCGCGACCGGGGAGCTGCAGTGTCTCGAGGCGTCGACGGGTAAAACGATTTGGAAAAGCGACGTTGGCAAGGACACGGGCGCGAAGTTGCCGCAATGGGGATTTTCGAGTTCGCCGCTGGTGGTCGATGGCCGCGTGGTGACCTTTACCGGGGCGGGCGGTGGACAGAGCGTGATTGCTTATGACGCCGCGACGGGCGCGCGGGCATGGGCGGCGGGCAGTGGAATGAAGGGCTATTGCTCGGCGCAGGTGGCGCAGTTTGACGACATGCCGCAGGTGTTGATGATCAGCGATTACGGTTTGCAGTCATTCGCGCCGGCGGATGGCGCGTTGATTTGGGAGTACGAATGGGAAATGACGGCATTTCCGCGGATCACGCAACCTTGTTTTACGGATGCGGATTCGATCGTGATCGGAACTGGGTTCGCGCCTGGTTCGCGGAAAATTAGTATTGCGAAGTCGGACAATACGTACACGGTGAGCGAAGATTGGACCGCGCGGAAGTTTCGACCTTATTTCAACGATTTCGTGCATCACGAAGGGGCGCTGTACGGTTTCAATGGGAATCGAATCACGTGCGCGGATGCTGAGACCGGCGAGGTGCTTTGGGCGGGCGATCGCATTGGGGGACAGGTGTTGCTGTTTCCGGCGATGGATATGTTGTTGGTGTTGTCGGAAAGAGGCGAGGTGTGGCTGATTGAGGCGACGCCGGAAGCGCATAGCGAGGTCGCGCGCTTCGACGCGATCAAGGGGAAGACGTGGAATCATCCCGTGGTCGTGGGCGATGCGCTGCTGGTGCGAAACTCGGGGGAAATGGCTTGCTACGAGTTGCCGGGGGCGTAGTTCTCGCGCAGAGACGCTGAGGCGCGGAGGAAAAGTTTCGGGACTATAGCTTCTTGCCGGTGACGATGAAGGGGTAGGCGAGTTTGCCGCTGATTTCTTCGCCTTCGAAGGTGGCGCCGTCGACGGTGATTTCGAAGTGGAGCGGCTCGGGGCTGATCGTGGAATCGAGGACGTGGAGTTGAATGACGCCCATGGTGTCGCCGACTTTTTCCCAGTTGACTTCGGAGGCATGTAGCTCTTGGTCTGGGGTGACGATCGTCGCCGCGAGGCGGTCGTCTTTTTCGAAGATGGTTACTTTCGCTTCGGCGGGTTGACCGTTGATGTCGGCGGTGACTTGCCAGTCACCGATGATGGCCGCGGGGTCGTCGTAGGGGGAAATGGATAGCTTGAGGGTATCGATCAGTTCGCCGTTGATGGGTACGTCGCCGAGGGAAGTCTGGAGGGTGCCGGCGAATTTTCCTTCGCCGTCGAGGGTGACGCGGGCTCGTGCCGGGCGATCGCTGACGAAGGGCAGCGCGATCACCCAGGAGAGTTGATCACCTTCGAGTTCGATGCGGCCGACGCGGGCATCGACGCCGGGGGCATCGACGCTGCCGCGGAGTTCGTTCTCGGCGATTTGGAAGCGCATGCTGCTTTCGATTGTTTCGCCGCCGTATTGGCTTTGGACGGTCCAGTCGCCCACGATGGTGTCGAACTTGGCGAGCTCGGAAGCGATTGCGTCGGCGGAGACTTTTGTTCCAGAGAATTCGATTTCGCCGAAGGGGGTGGTGGATTTTCCGGAGAAGGTTTCGCCGACTACTGTGGCGAACAGTTGGAGGGGTTGCGGGCCGAATTTGATGATCCAGGATAACTGGTCACCTTCGTATTTGACTTGTTCGGCTTCTTGGGAACCTTGGGGGGTGTCGATGGTACCCGTCAGTTCGCCGTTCTCCTGACGGAGGACGATTCGCATGTTGATTTCCTGGCCCATGGCGTTGACCTTGAGATTCCAGGGGCCGAGGATTTCTTCGACGGTGGGGGCGGCGTATGCAGCGGTGGCCGTTATGGTTATGAGGGCAATGGCCAGGAATTGGATCGGTGCGCGGAGCATGTCTGTACCTCGGGGTTTTGTTGGGTATTCGGGGCTATAACACCTGGGGGTTGGGGA
>JBGTJY010000556.1:0-2118 GCA_041744855.1 Candidatus Hydrogenedentales bacterium | reverse complement strand
GACGTCTTTGCTCAACCGCATCGCGAGATCCACCAACAACGAAGCCAAATCCGAGCGGCTCGTCTTGTCGTCGCGCAATTGTTTCGTGTTCGCCGTCAACGCCTCGTTGATTTCCTTCGCCTTATCGTGCAGCTCGGTGCGAAGAGTCTTCGACTGCTCGAGCAATTGCTCCCGCAATTCGTGGCGTTCCTTCGCCGTTTGCTCGTCCAATTTCTGCAGCCGCTTCGACAGATCGTCGTCCGCGCCCTCGCGCGCGCGTTGTTCGGAGCGATGCTCGTCCGAAGTCGATTTGAATTCCTTCTTAACGAACGTCTCGAGCGCATCGAGACGCTGCTTCATCTGCGCCATCGTGTCATTGAGATCTTTCCGGATTGCTTTCTCGAGTTGCGCGAAACGACGTTCCGTTTCCCGCTTCTCAGCCCCGAATAAAATTTCTTTGACCTTGTCTAAATTCTCGACCTCACCCGCCGATACTTCCACGCCATCGCTTCCCATAGTCAGCCGTCCTCTCCGTAACGTCAAATTCGTTTTCGAAGCGGCCCTCCGTCGAGCGCCGCCCGCCGTCGCAGCCTTACGTCCGTTCGCTTTGGATTTCGCAGATCCGGATTTCGCAACCCTGGATTTCGCAGCTCCGGATTTCGCAGTCCCGGCCTTCGCAGCCGCCTTCGCGGCCGATTTCTTCGATGCAGCCTTGCGCGTGCTCGTAGCCTTAACAGTTTTCCGTTTCACGGTTCATCCTTTCGCGTGGGGTCAGTAATAGTCCAGGCGGAACCCTGTCGGAACACGCCCCGTGCAGCAACGGGGACCGCTTCAGCCACAGCGACCAAGTATACAAAACGATTTTATAAATTACTAGACTAAATTCGACCTATTGGCAGGATACTCCCACTTTCTCGCAAACCGTCAAAGGAATACCATCTTCCATTTTCATGCGCCGTGCGCCTCGCGCCCCGTCCGTGCTCGTCTTCATGCACAGGCGTTATTGATTCGTCTGCGCGAACTGGTGGGCGAGAATCCGCAGCACGGCCGCCGTTACATAAGCGCGTTGTTGCGCGAGGAAAGATGGGGAGGGGTACAAAGTGCCGAAAAAAAGGCCGACAAAAACGGAGCGGTTGGTGTCGACGCCAATGCTTGCCACAAACGCGCGGCAACGCGCGCGAACGACGTGTGGACGTGGGATTTCATTCACGACCGGCTCGGGTAACCCGGAGACTCTAATAATCCCTGGACCAAAGACTGGGGGGGGGACAGGATCGCGTCCATGAGCATGCCTCCCCTATGGCTTACTAACCACATCTACCGGATTGGCTGATCGGAGAGGTATTCTCAACGCATTGTTGAATGTCTATGTTGTTCATCGAAGGGCCATTCGTGACGCACATTTACGTCGATGCGGACGGTTGTCCGGTCAAGAACGAGGTTTATCGGGTCGCGAAACGGTATGACGTTCCGGTGACGCTCGTCGCGAATTCGCGCATGGCGACGCCCGACGATGCGCGCGTCCAGTTCGTCTTGGCGGATGATGGGTTCGATGCGGCGGACGATTGGATCGTCGAGCGTGTCGGCGCGAATGAAATCGTTATCACGACGGATATTCCTCTTGCCGCGCGGTGCCTCTCGAGGGGCGCGCGGGTGTTGGGTCCAACGGGCCGCGTGTTTACAGAGGACTCGATTGGGAGTGCGCTCGCGAGCCGCGAAGTATCGGCCCAATTGCGCGAGCATGGCTTGATGAGCGGAGGGCCGGCGCCGTTCAGCGATAAGGACCGATCGCGATTTCTTCAGCGGTTGGATGATCTGGTGCAAGCGTGCCGGCGGGCGACTTGAATTGCCTAGGTCGCAGTCGGCCTCCCCACAATTGCGCTACCCCGCTAAGCGAAGTTAGTCGCGGTGTAGTTTAAGTTTCATCTCCTCCAAAGAGATTGTGGGTGTGTCGGCTTCTTCGCGTTTTGCTTCTCGCAGATCGCGTAGGTCGTCAGCGTCGGCGAGGCGTTCCTGCAACTCGATGAACTCCTCGTAAGGCAGGACAACGAATTGTTTCTTTCCGTCCTTAACCAAATACTCGGGATGGAGAGTCATAATTTACCCAATCAATACGCATCTTTCCGATGCACTACGCGG
>JBGTJY010000555.1:0-2417 GCA_041744855.1 Candidatus Hydrogenedentales bacterium | reverse complement strand
AATCGGCGCTCGATCGCGCCAAGTCTTCCGGCGCTGCCGATGCGATTATTCGCTACCACGACAATCGCGTGCGGATGTTTTCCGCCGTCGCTCGTCAGTCCGCCGAACTCGCCGCGGGCACGCTCGAACGCCCGGAACTTTACCAAGGTTCCGTGCAGGTGATGCAGATCGGCGAAGCGATAATCGCCGCCGTGCCGGGTGAACTCTTCGTCGAGTATGCGCTTGAGATGCGCCAACGCATCGGCCAGGCGACGGACAAAGCCGTTTGCATCGTGGGCTACGCAAACGGCCATGTGGGCTACATCGTCACGCCGCGCGCGATGGAGACCGGCGGATACGAGGCCTCCGTCGCGCGCGTCGAGATTGGCGCGGGCCGCCGCATGACGGAAGAAGCCGTGAGACTCGCGCTCGAAATTGTGAAATAGGAGAAGCTACGTGGCAATACTCGGCAAGTCGGTCCGGCTGAATCGCATTTTCAATCATCCATCCGGACGGATTCTGACGGTCGCCGTCGATCATCTTATCAATTATCCCACGGGCATGCCCGAAGGCCTGCGCGATTTGGGCAAGACCATCGCCGAAATCGTGAAGGGCCAACCCGACGCGATCACGATGAACAAAGGCACGGCGATGCGCTTCATGCCGCGTCACGCGGGAACGATTCCGTTCATCGTGCAGCAGATGGCACTGCGTCCGGATTCGCCCGACTTCGCGGATCACGCGTCCGTCGAGGAAGTCGTCGCGATGGGGGGAGAGGCGATCGCGGTCGCGATGTTCCTCAAAGGCAGACACGAGATGACCTACATCCGGCATCTGTCCGCGGTCGTGCGCGAGGCGGAGCGATTCGGACTACCGGTCATCCCGCACATCTACCCGCTCACCAGCGGCGACGAGAAGCACGCAATCACGCACGAGCCCGAAGATATTTTCTACTGCGTGCGCATCGGACTCGAAATGGGTGCGGACGTGATCAAAGTTCCGTACACGGGCGACGTGAAAAGTTTCGCCGACATCGTGGCGAAGTGTCCCGTACCGGTGGTTGCCGCCGGCGGTCCCGCATGCCCGACGCTCAAAGACGCAGTTTCAATGGTTCGAGACATCGCGAAGAGCGGCGCGGCAGGCGCAACCATCGGCCGCAATGTGTGGAACTTCCCGCAAATTCCGCGCGCGATTGCGGCGCTGAAAACGGCGATGTACGCCGCCCCGCGCTAAAGCGGAGACGTCATTCCTGCGCAGGGGGCTTTCCAAAAAAGTCGACAAGGCGGTTATTTGTAGCGCTGCTTTGTAAGCGGCGCGCCGTATGGCCGGCCACATCAACGAATCGCGCCGCTTAAAAAGCAGCGCTACAAATGTACGCGCGTTACAGACAGAAGTTCCGTGACTTTTTGGAAGGCCCCGCAGGCAGGAATTTCTCGTCTATACACGACGCGCCGAATTCATGGAGAGATTCCTGCCTGCGCAGGAATGACTGGAAGTAGACAGCTTGATCGCGCTTGTCGGTGCGGGCCCGGCTCCGTTGCTTTAGATCCCCAGCGCCTGCTTACAAATGACCTCGTCGAAATCCTTCGGCTCGCCGTACAAAAACTGATTGTGCTTGGCGCGCTTGAGGTACAGGTGCAGGTCATATTCCCACGTGAACGCGATGCCGCCGTGTGCTTGCAGGCAGTCTAGCGTCGTCTTGCGGTAGGCTTCCGTGCACGTCGCTCGCGCGACTGCGACTGCCGACGCTGCGTCGTTGCTATTCGCATCGACTGCCCAACCGGCGTAGTGATACGCGCTGCGAGCGCTTTCGTTTTTCGCGAAGAGGTCGACCAGCGGATGCTTCACGGCCTGGAACGATCCAATCAGTTTGCCGAATTGGGTGCGCTCTTTCGCGTAGCCCACCGTCAAGCGATGAATGACTTCCGCGCCGCCGATTGAATCCGCGGCGATGCACACGCCCGCGGCTAGCAACACTTTCTCGAGCGTATCCCAACCTCCGGAGAGTCTCGCGTCCGTCCCAATATTGGCTCCCTCGAGGTAGAGCTGCCCCGAGCGCCGCGTCATGTCGGCCAAGGAATTGTGTCGGGCGAGTACGCCTTTCGCGTTGGTTTCGACGACAAAGAGCGATACGCCGTCCGGCGCCGCGGCCGCCACGATCGCGATGTCCGCCGCCGCCAAATCGTGCACGAGACACTTTTTGCCGGTGAGCGTGAACCCGTTGCCCGTCGAAGTGGCTTTGCAATGCACCGAGGCGCGGCTCAATTGGCCGTCATCCTCGAGCAACGCCAATGTCCCGCGCGCCTCACCGCTCGCGAGTTTCTCGAGCCACTTCGATTTCGCGGCGGGACTGCCGCCGATCGCCAGCGCGTGCGCGGCGAGCACAGTCGAGAGGAATGGCCCCGGCGTTACGAGCCGGCCCATCTCCTCGCACACGA
>JBGTJY010000554.1:0-2103 GCA_041744855.1 Candidatus Hydrogenedentales bacterium | reverse complement strand
GTCGGTTGCATATGTTCGAGTGACCATGGCGAACGCGTCGGGCGCGCGAGCATTTCGTTCGCCTCGTCGTCGCCGTAGAATCGCTCGCCTTGCGAGTCCCAGCGGAGCGGGCGGCCCAGCAGCGTGGCGATGCTTCCCAAGTGACAGAGCGTGGCCGCACGATGGGCGGTCTCGACAGGAGCGGCCGGCGTTTCGCGGCTGTAGACGCAGTCGATGAAATTCTTGTGGTGATCTTCGCTGGCGTAGAGGCGCAGGTCGTTCGCGCCGAGTTCGACGGACTCGATCGCGGGCGAGCTTGCTTTCATTTCGGAATTCTCGACGTAGATCCAACCTTCCGTTCCCTCGAAACGAATTCCGTACTTGCTCGCGTCGTCGGTTGTTTCGGATACCAGCTTCACGCCGTTCGCGTAGTGCCACTCGATGCGATGCTCGGTCGCGGCGTCGTACAGATCGCCTTTGGGCGGAAACTTCGCCGTGCCTTCAACCGACTCCGGCCCGTGCCCATCCACTCCCATGCCCCACTGCGCGACGTCGTAATAGTGCGCGCCCCAATCGGTGATGTAACCGGCGGAGTACTCGAGAATCCACCGGAAATTAAAGTGACAGCGGCCTTGCGTGTAGGGCGCATCCGGCGCGGGACCGAGCCAGCGGTCGTAGTCGAACCCGGGTGGAACCGGCATCTCGGGCTGCGGCCCGGCGAAATCGCCGCCCCGGATCGCGTAGCCCTTTGGGACGTACGTCAACACCTGCTTCAACTCGCCGATGTAACCGTTACGAACCAACTCGCACGCGCGGCGGCACGCGGGACGCGAGCGGCGCCACGTACCCGTCTGCAGCACACGGTTGTGCTTGGTTACCGCGTCGACCATCGCGCGGCCTTCGCGAACCGTAAGCGACAATGGTTTCTCGCAGTAAATGTCCTTGCCGGACTTCGCGGCTTCGATCGTGATAATCGAGTGCCAGTGATCCGGCGTGCCGATCGACACCGCGTCCACATCGTCCCGCGCCAGCACCTCGCGGTAATCATTGAACGCCGCGGACTCGGGTAACCCCGTGATTTCAAGCGCGCGATCGCGATGGGCCTTGTCGACATCGCACACGGCGACAACGGCCACGCGCGGATCGTGCAGGAAGGCCTGCATGTTCGACGTGCCCTGGCCGCCGACGCCGATACACGCGAGGGCGATGCGGTCATTCGCAGCCGCGAGGGAATTCCGCGAAATCACACCGGTCGCGAATACGGCAGCACCGGCGCCGAGGAATTTTCTGCGTGTCCACTTCTCTTTCATCTGTGAAAATCGGTGCAATCTGTGGACAAATCAGTCTACTTCATCGCCGGAAACGGCCCGAAGAATCCGACGATCTTGGTGATCTTGCCGTCGGCATCGATCTCGCCGTAATCCATGCCTTTCGTGAGCGACTTTCCTTCGCCGTCGCGCATTTCCCATTCGAAGCGGAATACGTCGTGGTGTTCGTCGATGCCACTCGTTTGGATGATCGAGTAGCCTTTGAATTGCGGGCTGCTGAGGAATCCCGCGATGTGCGTCGCCAACGCGGCGCGGCCTTCCACGTGTGCGGTGGGGTCGGTGTAGGTGCCCGCGTCGGCCCAGCATTCTTCGAGCATCGCGGTGCGCTTCGCTTCGTCGGGCTCGTTCCACGCCGAGAAATAGTTTTTCAACGCCTCGCTTGCCGGGCGCCGTTTTTCGTCCGCTGCATTCACGGTCACGGTTACTCCTGCAATTGCCACGGTTAGCGCTACCAAACCCAGTTGGACTTTTTTCATATCGGGACGCTCCTTCTCTTTCGTTGCGTTCATTCAACTCGATTTTGCGTGGACGCGTTTCGTCGACGCCGGGAACTTTCCCATCAACGCGGCTGGGCGGATGGGACGCCGCTGAAATCCGCCTCCGCAGTTGGGACATTTCCCTTTGTGCGTTTGTTCCGCGCATTCGGCGCAGAACGTGCATTCGAACGAACATATCCGCGCGTCGGGACTGTCAAAGGGTAAATCTTTGTCGCACGTTTCGCAATTGGGCCGAATTTCGAGCATGTTGCCTCCTTGTTGCATATACGTTTCCGGGAGGGACGCGCTCCTGCGCGTCC
>JBGTJY010000553.1:0-1936 GCA_041744855.1 Candidatus Hydrogenedentales bacterium | reverse complement strand
GCGGAATGGACAGCACGAGGTCGAGCGCGAGACCGAGTAGCAATCCCGCACCGGCGCCGATCGCGACGTCGAGCGCGCGATTCAGCGACGGTTTCGTTTGGAGCGCCGCGGCGACTTCGGGACACTGCCGCGCGATCGATTCGCGGATTTCCGTCAGCTCGCCGATCTTATTCTTGCGGCAATCGGCGTCTTTCGGAATGCTTCCGTTCTTGAGCGCCTTCACGATGTCGTCGACGTTGGACGACTGATACACAACGGCGCCGAATTGATCGACGAACTCCCATAGATCGGGAACGTTGAACCGCCGGCGAAACGCCTCGATGCGTTCCTTGAAGTGGCTGCGTTGGTCTATCGTCGCGGCGCGCTCGAATAGCCGTTCCAAATACCGCAGGCCATGCTCGGCCTGGCCGGCCGAGCCCATAGCGGATGCGAGCGTCTCTTGCACCTCGGCATCGCTGTGTCCGCCCGCTTCGTACGCCGTCTTCGCGTGCTCGAGCGCGCGCTTCGCACTGGCCACAGGCGGTTCTGCTTCAAGATAAATCCGTGCAAGCAGACGATTCGCCGCGCAACTGTTCGGCAACGCGGCGCCATAGGCATCCAGCCGGCCCTTCGCCTCCTCGAATTTCCGCGCGTTGATTAACGACTCAGCTTGCGCCAGTTCGCCGTGCGATTCGATTTCGGTACGGCTCGCCCCTTTGAGATAGTCCGAAGTCACGATGACGGTCGCGCCATACGACTGTTCATCGGCGCGCGTCGTCAGCCGCGATCCCGGCACGACGTGCGGCGGTTCGATACGCAAAACCAACGTGGTCTTCTGACCTTCGCGCACGATGTTGATCGGTGTCTCAGCGCTGCCAATGCGAATAACCGGCGCGAGCAACGGAACGCCCGTGGCCGACGTGAGCGATACCGTCTCGCCCGTTCGAATCGCGCCTTTCGCGACGTGTCCCGTCACCGTCGTCTCGCTGGACGAAAGCGGAAACACGGACTCGATTTGAAACTCGTTGATGGAATCCCCGGCCATCGCTGTTCCCCCAGTTGCTGCCCCGATGCAAACTCCCCGACAAGTAAATTATTAACTAAATTCCAGATTATTTGCAACTCACATTCGAGTTTAGTATTTTAATTACTTTATTCGTCGGTCGGAACGGCCTCCCATTCCCCCCATAACTCCTATTCTTCCCATCGCCTTCCGCAAACGCTTGACAACGCGTTAAGTGGGCCTTATACTTTTAACAACGGTTAACTTATTTGTGGCCACCTACAGCCACTGGATGGAGAGGGATCGTATGGGTACATCGAGAATCGCCAGATTCGGCTGGGGCTTAGCCGCCGTGTTGCTCCTGTCAACCAACATGCGCGCGAGCGCACATATCGTCCCACCCGAACAACTCCATCCGATGGCCGACGCCTATCGGCGGGCCGTATTCATGCTCAACCTGAATCCGGTTCCTTGGGCCAAAGTCCAAAACGACGCGTACACCATTGCCAATCACCTGTCGAGTATCGACGCGGAACGCGGCGCGGAATACGGCGAAGGGGTGCGCCGCCTTCTTGACGCGATCGAGACCGAAGCGCAAATCAGCGCGCCGTCGCCTGTGTTTCGCATCCAGACCGCGCGCGAAGTGTTCGAGCTTTCCACCTCTGCGGTGGGTCGCGCGATCGTGAAACATCTCGAACTCGCGAACGAACACGTTGCCGACTACGAAACCGCAGGCAAGGCATACGACGCCGCGCGCCAGATTTGGGCGGCGTTTTCCCATGAAGTCGAGGCGACCGACCCCGAAATGTTCCGCACGATGGGCCTCGCGTGGCTATCGACCGCGGGCGCGCTCGGCAACCCCGGCGTCAGCGGCGTTGGCGCGGTACTGCCGGATCCGGAAGTGTTCGCTTCGGAATCGAACGTCATCATCGACTACGTCAATCAGAATTTCGC
>JBGTJY010000552.1:0-10372 GCA_041744855.1 Candidatus Hydrogenedentales bacterium | reverse complement strand
ACATGGTGACGAAGCCCGGCAGATTCTCGTTTTCGGTCCCGAGTCCGTAGGTGATCCAGGAGCCCACGCTGGGACGCGAAAGCTGGTTGTCGCCGCAGTTCATCATCAGCATGGAAGGCCCATGGGACGGGATGTCGGTGTGCATCGATCGGATGACGCACATTTCGTCGACGCATCCCGCCAGGTGCGGAAACAGATCGCTGACTTCGATGCCGCTCTCGCCGCGTTGCCGGAAATCGAAACGCGAGGGCAAGGCTCCGCCGGTCTTCCGTTCGGTCTCGTATTGAACGGGGAGTTGCTTCCCCTCGTACTTCTTCAGCGCGGGCTTCGGATCGAATGAATCGACGTGCGAAAGCCCGCCGTTCAAAAAGATGTGGACGACGCGCTTCGCTTTCGCGGGAAAATGCGGCTCATGCGGCAAAAACGAAGTAGCTGCGCCCGACGCTCGAGAGTGACCGCCAAACAGACCGGCGAGTCCCAACGCGCCGAAGCCCATGCCGGTGCGACGTAGAAAGTCTCGGCGGTCGAGTATGAAATCGTTTATAGACGGCTGGTGGTGCGACACTCAAGAATCCCTCGAACCGAGAGTCATTCCTGCGAAACTGTTCCTAGCGATTAGTATAGACCCAGAGGGGCGATCCGGCCAACCCGATCGCGATTGACGGGATTCCCGGGAGGAATCACTCTACAAAGGCGAATTCGTTGCTCATCAGCAACACTTGGGCATATTGCGCCCAGGGGTCTAGGGGTTTGGGGGCCTGCTCTGGCGGGCCGGCGAAATCGAAGCGGGTCAGCCAGTCCTGTTTCGTATATTGCGCTGCGTCGGGGCCGGAGAGGTAGAGCCTTGGATGCCAGCGGAAGCGGTCTTCGGCGGATTCGTCCTTACTCGATACGACCAGATCGACCGTATCGCCTTTTGTGATGGAGCGGCCCTTGAATTCGGTAAGCGTCAACCCGTCCTGGACTTCGCCTGACCAAATCACGCCGTCGCGGCTGCTGATGACATAGGCCTTGATCCCATCGCCGATGGCGGAATAGTGGTGCAACTCGCCGATGAATGAAATGGTGGAATCGACGGGCGAGGTCCAGCGGCGGATGACGGAGTAGCCCGGACCGCCGGGGTGTCCGCCGTGGCGTTCTAGTTTTGCGAAGCCCGTTTCCGCGTGGGGCCATTCTTCGCCGGCCTGATACGCCTCGCCGCTCCACGTTGTAAATTCGGTGAAGGAGGCCGTTCGGCCGATGGTTTCGTCGACCGTGCCGTAGCCGTATTGCCAGTCCGTTTTGGCGATCGGGATGGCGGGTTCCAGTCTCGGGGTTTGTTCCATTTCGCGGACGAAGCTAACGCCGATCGCGATCTCCTGTTCCGTCGGTTCACGGAGAACCAGTTGTCGGTACAGATATGAAACGCGTTCCGTTGCGTTCGGCCCGCCAATGGAACACGAATCCTCGGCCAGGCTGCGCGATTGTTCGGCGACGAACTCGTTGTTCAGGAAGAACAGCGACTGCTGCGGAACGGTCGTCTCGAAGCGTCGCGCGTTGTGCGAGGTGGGCGCGGCGAAATCGAAGGTGGCAAATACGTCGGAGAGGTCTTGCCGGTCGACTTCGGCGTAGACGGTTCGGCGGCTCGCAGTAGTTGCCTCGGCGATTTCGTAGGAATGTCCGCCAGTCGTCAGGTCGAGGTTGCCCGCGACCGCCAACATGCCGTCGCGGATCGCTTCGAAATCCAGACGACGTGGCCGGAAGTGCCACAAGAGGGTGTTTTCCGGATCGAGCGACGTGCCGGCCGCGGTGGCAGCGCTGGATTGCACGTATGCGGCGGAGAGCATGATGCGTTTGTGGAGGCGCTTGATCGACCAGCCGTCCTCCATGAATTCAGACGCGAGATAATCGAGCAGTTCGGGGTGCGTCGGCTTTGATCCCTGGAAACCGAAGTCGCTCGGCGTGTCGACGAGGGGCTGGCCGAAATGGTGCATCCACACGCGATTGACGAACACGCGGGCGGTCAGCGGGTTCGCTTCGTTGGCGATCGCGTATGCGAGTTCCAGGCGCCCGCTGCCGTCCGTGAACGGCTCGCGATCGATCGCGGAGAGGACTTCCAGATACCGCCGGGGAACCTCGTCGCCGCGCGTGCCTTCCTTTCCCCGCAAGAATACGTAGGGCTCGTAGGGGTTCGCGGCATCGACGAGCGCCATCGCGCGATCGGGCCGGCCGGGGTGGCCGTTCATGTGGTCCCGAACGGCTGCGCGCCGCTCGGCGATTTTCTTTCGCGATTCAGGGCTGCACAGTTTTTCGATTTCATCCTCGGCGATGTTCGTTGGGCTTTCCAGTCCACCGATTAGCGCCAGGGTCGAGCAGAGACTCGATGGCGCCGCGTTATTCGCTTTGACGAATTTCACCCAACGCGCCAACAGCGCCGGGGTAAGGTCTCGTTCCTCCGCGATTGTCTCGAGCGCGCCTTCGTTGCCATCGGCGATGCACTCGCGCGCTGCCTGCGCGTATTCGCCCGCACGCGCTTTGGCATCCGCGACGGTATCGAGGTGCACCCGCTTCACATAATCCGCAAGGGCCTGCTGCCGCTTTTCGAGCTCGACTTCGTACGCACGATACGCGTCCGAGGTTGCATCGGGCTTAGCAATCAGCGGCAATTCCTCGGGGACGGTCGAACTCCGCAGAATGCCGTACAACGAGTAATAGTCGGCCGTTGGAATGGGATCGAACTTGTGATCGTGACAGCGCGCGCAGCTTACCGTCAGCCCTTGGAGACCCCGGGTGACTGCGTCGATCTGATCGTCCAGCGTCGCGTTGAGGTCGCCGGGAAATTGTCGGCCGAGCGTGATGAATCCGAGCGCCGCAAGTGGCCGGGGGTCGTCGCCCAGTTCCAGATGGTCGGCGGCCAATTGCTCGACGATGAACCGGTCGTAGGGCAAATCTTCGTTGAACGCGCGGATGACGTAGTCGCGGTAGGTGTGCGGGAATGGGAAGTGGCGCTTCTGGATGCCTTCACCGAAACCCGTCGTGTCGCTGTAGCGCGCGACATCGAGCCAGTAGCGTCCCCAGCGTTCGCCGTATCTTGGCGATGCGAGGAGATCGTCGATGACGCTCTCGAGGGCCTCCCACGAGGGATCGGCCTCGAAGCGTTGTACGTCTTCGAAGGTCGGCGGCAATCCGATGAGATCGAAATAGACCCTGCGCAAAAGAGTCCGCGGCGCGGCGATGGCTGACGGTTCCAGGCCGGCGGACTCAATCTTATTCAGCACGAAGTGATCGATCGGCGCGCGAACCCATGCCGCGTTTTTCACGGGCGGTGGCGTGGGCTTCACGACGGGCTGAAACGCCCAGTGGTCTTTTTTCGCGAGCGCGACGAACTCGGGCATCGAGGCGGGACGTTCGTGCGACGGGGTAGTCTCGGGCCACGGCGCACCGCTTGCGATCCACGTCTGAAAATGGGCAATGGCGTCTTGGGTTAACGACACGGGCGGATGCTCGTACGGCGCGGCGTTTGTGAGCACCGGCAACAAGGTGCCGGGGTGTGCTTCGCCATCGGCGACTAAGGTGCCGCGGGATCCGCCGTGACTGAAACCCGCTGCCGTGTCCAGGCGCAATCCACTTTCCGATTTGTGTTCGCCGTGACACGCGAAGCAATGCTCAGCTAGAACGGGACGGATGGACTTTTCGAAAAACTCTTCGTCGGAGAAAGCGCTTCCGGCACTCAGGAGTGCGAGCGCGAGAATTCGGAACCTGGGTAACATGGGATTGAGTTTAGCAGAAGTCCTGGGGTGCTTGGGGGGGACGTAGTGGCGGTATGGACGAGCTGGACGGCGAGACGGGACGGCTATGTATGAAGAGTGGCAAAACTGCGAGCGTGTGAGTGGCGGCATGGTCGGAATGGGTGGGGATCGCTGTGCTGGGTAACGGGTTGCAGGGTCGTCAAATTCGGTTGGGGGCTGGCTTCAGACTAGACAGTCGCAATAATTTATGCGAGAATCAGGCTTCCTATTGGGACAAATGATGCCTGATCTACGACCTGGTCAACACTTCGATTTCGAGCAGATAGACGCCGACGCAGTTTGCGAGCAGTGTGGCACGGTAAATCCCGAAGCCACGTTGATCTGTAAGATTTGCGGCAACAATTTGCGGGACCAGCGGTTGAGGCGCATCGCTGCGCAGCCGGCTGGTGCACCGCAGACGCCGGGCGTAAGCCGGTTTCGGTTGTTCACGACGCTGCTGACGACGCTCGGCGTTCTCGTCGTCGTGGCTGCGGCACTGAACGTCGATTCGATCGCGCAGTGGGTCGTCGGTTCGGGTAATGAGGAGTCGTCGCGGCTCGGGGATGTGTGGTCGGGTGCGGATGCCGAGATTTACAACGAGCTGGATCGTCAATTGACGGAGAATCCGATCACCCGCGCGGAGGAGCAAGAGGCGATTGCCAATCCCGTCATCGACACGGTGTACGACGGGCGCTACATCTTGATGCGTCCGAATGCGTTTAGCGGCACGGAGACCATCGGCGAGGCGATCCTTCAGCGGCGCGCCGAGCGGGTGTATTTTGTGGCGAAGATCAATTTCCGTGAAATGCAGGTTCGGGGCTTCGCCATTTTGACTGGCGATGAGGGCGGGAACCTGCGGCCGGTCGTCCAGAGTACGGCGAGCGCGCACATCGGCGGGGGGGAATACCTGGGCTGGGGGTATGGGGTGCCGAATGCGGACGGCAGCCATACGTGGTACGCGCAGAGCACGTTCGATGATAATAGTTATGGGATCCTGGCGTATCGAATCCGATAGAGCGAGATTCTCACGGCCACGCGCTGGTTAAGAATTGAGTCTGGGCGGTGTGTAACGTCGGGGCTATCGAGTTATCCTGGGGACTATGTATTGGTTGCGCGCGGCCTCAGAATGACGGAGCTTTTGGATCCGGTAGCGCGCTCTCTGCTGCGGCGAATGGGAGTCATGGGAATTAGGGGAAGTATGTGACGGGGCGCACGCACAGGCAGGATGCCTGTGTTACGAGGCGTGGCGATCCGGGTGGGCGCACGGGCAGGATGCGGGTGCCACGCATGACTACTTTTTCTGGGAGCCGACATGGCAGCGCAGTCCGGTTTTTTTTCTAAGCTTCGCGATCGGCTCGAGAAGACGCGGGGGCAACTTGCCGGCGGACTCAAGCGCGTATTCACTGGCCGCACTAAGATTGACGACGAGGTATATGACGAGCTGGAAGAGACGCTGATCCAGGCGGACTTCGGAGTTGAGACGACGACGTCGTTGATCGAATCGTTGCGCATGACTGCGAAGGAGCGGAAGTTACAGACTCCGGAGGAGTTGCTGGGGGCGTTCAAGGAAGAATTGATCGCGATCGTGTCGGCGGGGGATCATGCGCCGACCTGGACGAATCACGATGGCACGCATATCACGATTATCGCGGGCGTGAACGGATCGGGGAAGACGACGACGATCGGGAAACTCGCGGCGCGGCTTAAGAATGAGGGGCACACGGTGATGATTGGCGCGGCGGACACGTTTCGCGCCGCGGCGGTGGAACAACTCACCGTGTGGAGTGAGCGGGCGGGGGTTCCCATCATCAAGCACAACGAGGGGGCCGACCCGGCGGCGGTGGCGTTCGACACAGCGGATGCGGCGTTGTCGAGGAACATTGACCGCGTGCTAATCGACACGGCGGGCCGGTTGCACACGAAGGTGAACCTGATGGAAGAACTCCGGAAAATTCGGCGGGTCGTTGACAAAAGATTGCCAGGCGCGCCGCATGAAGTGCTGCTGGTTTTGGACGCGACTACGGGCCAAAACGCGTTGCGTCAGGCGCAGCAATTCACGGAAACGCTCGGGGTCACGGGGATCGTGTTGACAAAATTGGAGGGCACGGCGAAGGGCGGCGTGGCGATTTCGATTCAGAAGGAATTGGGGATTCCGATTAAGTTCATTGGCGTGGGCGAGGGTGTTGAGGATTTGCAGCCCTTTGAACCTCGGGCGTTTGTGGAGGCGTTGTTCGAGGAGGCGTGAGGGTTTCGGTGGGTGTCGGGCGGCAGGCTGGAAGCCTGCCTCACGATGCGCGGGTTGCAGGCTGGAAGCCTGCCTCACGATGGTCGCGCAGGCTGGAAGCCTGCACTACAAATGGCGCGACGCTATTGGTTATAGGTTTTTTGAGCGCAGGATTGAGACGAGCAGGGCTAGTCCGAGCAATCCTGCGATGGTGTAGCCGGCGACACCGAGTTGCTGCGCGCGTGAGTCTGACGTCACGAGCATGCTCGAGCCTACGATGAGCGCGCCCGTGATGATCCCGAAGGTGAGGCGGTTGCTCGCCCGGTCGAGGATCGTTGCGAGATTGCTCAATTTTTCGTGGCTGACCTGGAGCTTGAAGGTCCCGCGGCGCAACATGCGGACGACCTGGCTGACTTCCTGCGGCATTTGACGGCCCACTCGAAGGAGCCCCACCACGTCGTGGCGAAACTCTTCGAATAAGTGTCCGGGTGCGAATCGGCTTTGCATGATGCGCTCGACGTGGGGCCGTATGATCGGAACCATGTCGAGTTCGGGATCGAGGCGATGTCCCGTCGATTCGATGGTGATGAGCGCCTTGAGCAAGAGGCTGAATCGCGGGGCCAATTGCAGATGATGCCGATGCAGAATCGCGATTAGTTTTTCGATTGCTTTGCTGACGAGGCCTTGAGAAACGATTCCCCCCGCCTCGAATCGAACGAACTCGGATATTTCGCGTTCGAGCGCGGCGGGGTCGTCGGCCTCGCCCGTGACGGTGCAACGCAGAAAGGTTCGGACGCACTCGGACGTGTTCTGGTCGAACACGCCTCGGAAGGCTTCGGCGATCAGGTGCACGTCGTCTTCCTCGAGCGCACCGGCCATTCCGAAATCGAGAAAAGCGATTTGGTTGTGCCGCGTGAGGAAGATGTTGCCCGGATGCGGGTCCGCGTGAAACAGCCGATGCCCGAAAATTTGCGCGCAAACGGATTCGCAGCCGAGCTTGGCGACTTCCGGGGGAAAGGAATCGCGGGCCGCATACTGATCGACGTCGTCGATGCGGACACCGTCGACGAAGTCCATCGTCAAGACCAATTCGCAAGATTGTTCGACATAAATTCTGGGGATGAAGACGAATTCGTTTTCGGCGAAATTGCGTTGGAACTGCTGCATGATTTTCGCTTCGGTGGCGAAATTGAGTTCGCGCAGGATGGAGCGATGGAATTCCTCCACCAACCCGACTGGATTGATCCAGCGAAATTCTTCGACGTGGCTTTCGATCCATTTCGCAATGCCGCGAAGGAGTTTCATGTCGGAGTCGATCACCCTGGCGACGCCGGGCCGTTGGACCTTGACCGCGACGAGTTCGCCCGTGGGCAATAGCGCGCGATGAACCTGACTGAGCGACGCGGCGGCGAACGGGATGGGATCGAATTGGCGGAACAAATAGTCGAGCGGCGCGCCGAGGGCTTCTTCCATCATGGGCTTCACGAGATCGAACGAGACGGCCGGGACGCGGTCCTGGAGATTTTGCAACTCCTGGCTAAGCTTTACGCCGACGATGTCGGGGCGGGTGCTGAGGATTTGCCCGACTTTTACGAAGGTCGGGCCGAGCTCCGCCAGCGCTTCGCGCAACCGCTGGGCTTGGGTGGCCGGCTCCTGAATGGGTTCATGGACGAGGTGTAGCCTGCGGAGCATTTTCGCGGGCGCGCCGTGATACACGCCGATGCGGCTCAGCAAATCGGCGAAGCCTTTCTTGACGAGGATTTGCAGGACTTCGGCGAGACGGACGGCGTTGCCCGCGTCTCGCACGAGGGCGTAGTAGCTCACGAAGGTCTCCTTTGGCGGAATTTGTTGTTGGCAATTATGCAATTATGGGAATGATGGGAAGCATGGGATGTATAGTATCGGGCTTAGGGAGTTTTTCCCCAGGTGCGCAGGATGTCGTAGACGACTACGCCGAACGCCGTGGCAACGTTCATGCTGTTTTTGTAGCCCCACATCGGTATGCTGACGACGGCGTCGCAGCGTTCGAGAATGGATTCATTGATTCCGGTGACTTCGTTGCCGAACACGACGGCGGCGGGTTTGGGCCATTCAAAGCGGCCTAGCGGGATCGCGTCGGGAACGACCTCGAGCGCGATCCGTGGAATTCCTTGCGTTCCGAGTTCGTCGAGGACGTCCTTTGTGCGCTCGTGGTAGCTCCACGACACGTAGTCGAATGCGCCGAGGGCGGTCTTGGCGAGCTTGACGTGCGGCGGGTGCGCGCTCATTCCGCAGAGGTAGATGTGCTCGACGGCGGCGGCGTCGGCGGTGCGGAATATCGAGCCGACGTTGTAGGCGCTGCGTAGATTGTCGAGGACCACGCGCAGGGGTTCGCGTTGGAGGGTGCCGCGGGCTTCATGCGGGACGCCGGCGTAAAACGGCTCGGGACTGGGTTTGGGTGTGTCCATGGACTGCTCTATGATGCCTCGCTATGCCAATCGTCGCTATGCCAACGCTCGGTGGAGTTGCCGCATCGCTTAAGGCGCGCATGCTCGCGGCGCGTTCGTTGCAGCGGGGGCTCGATGCCGGTATTCCGCTTGTTCGCGCGCTCGAGCTGACAGGGGAACACGCTCAAAGCCTTCCGATCAAGCACGCGTTCGCGGGGGTGGCGGCCGAGTTGAAGCAGGGGGCGACGATTGCGGCGGCGCTGCATCCGTATCGAGGGGTTCTCACGGACGGCTTCGCGCTGGCGATCGTCGCCGGGTTTTCGTCGGGCCAGACTGATCGCATTCTGACGATTCTCGTTGAGGAGTACGACTTCCGTTTGCAAACGCGGCGGGCGATTGTCGGCCAGATGACCTACCCGGTGCTCATCGTGCTCACGGCGTTATACGGGATTCCAATCATGCAACGGTTGTGGCTGGGCGAGTTCAACGAGACCTTTGCGAGGGAATTGGCTATCGATGGGATGCTGCTGGTGGTCTACCTGGGCATTGCGCTGATGATTGCTGGACTCGCGCCCGCGCGTAAGGCGGCGTTGATCGCGATGTCGGTGTTGTGGCCGACATCCCTTATCGTGAGGCGAATTTCGGCGGCGCGCTTGTTGAACGGGCTCGCGATGATGCTCACGGCGGGCTATTCCAATCACGAATCGCTCTCGCGCGCCAATCTGTACTGCGGGAATCCGGTTGTCGGCTGGACCGTGGGGCGCGAGATAGGACGCGTGCGCAACGGCAAAACGCTGAGCGATGCGCTTGCGGTGTGGCCTCTGATTCCGCGTGAACACCTGCCTACATTGCAAATGGCGGAATACTCGGGGCGCTTCGAGGAGGGGGCGACGGCGTGCGCGCGCCAGTTGTTGGGCGCGGCGCGGCATCCGATTTGGGTCCTTGTCAGTACCCTGGAGGCGATACTGATAGTGGCGGTCGGGATCTGGATTGCCCGGGGGATGCTGGGGACATAGGGGCAAGACCTCGTCGCTGAGAAGCGGAGCTTGGGATCAAATGGAAGTCGGGCAGCACGGTGAAGGCGCGGTATCCGACTTCGCGGATTACGGGGCCGTGTTTCTGCACAATTAGAGGGACTTGATGGACGGCGTGGACTAAGTGGACGGAATGGACTGGACGGATTAGTAAAGCTCTTCGGGTTGATGGGGCTTTCTGGCCACTGACTGATAATGAAATCGCGCCCGGTGGGGGTTGACCGCCGGGCGCGCTCTTGTTTGATTGAATAGTTGTGTTTGATCGAACGTTGATTAGATGGGGAGTACGGCTTCTTCTTTACGCTTGTTCGGTGAGGCGTAGGCCAAGGCGATTTCCTCGGGCGCGTGGAGGCAGCCGGTGTAGTTTTGGCCGCGCACCAGACGGAAGCCGTATTCGGGCGTGCTGCCGCCGGTTGGACGGCATTTGGCGCCGGCGATGTGCACCGTGAGAACGCGGCGGTGTCCGTCGGTGATGTTCGGGCCAGTCTTGTGCAGCAGGCGCGAATGGAACAGCACGCAGTCGCCGGCCTTCACATCGAGCACGACTTCTTCCGGGCTGCCTTCGTATGCGGTGGCTGCGTAGGAGAGGGCATTCACGGTGCCCGAGGGCAACTCGTGATTAACGAGGCCAAGCTTGTGCGATTTCGGGATGACCGAGAGCGTGCCGTTGTCCTTGTGCGCGTGGTCGAGCGGCAGCCACGTGCCGATGACCGCATCGAGCGGCTCGAACGGGAAGTAGTACGCATCCTGGTGCCACGGATGGACCGCATCGAGGCGCGGCGGTTTGTAGATGAACATGAGCAGGAAGGCGAGGATATCGGGGCCGATCAGGTCTTCGACGGCGTCGAGTAATTTCGGCGTGGACATATAGTCGGCGAAGGTTTGGTCAAAACGGTCCGGGTTGGTGAATTTCCACAGACC
>JBGTJY010000551.1:0-1575 GCA_041744855.1 Candidatus Hydrogenedentales bacterium | reverse complement strand
TTGCAAACACGGTAGGAAGTTGGTTATTGAGCCCATGTGCCAACGCGTCACGGCCGGCGCCCAGGGTCTCAGACGGCGATCCATCGGCATTGAACAGCGCATATCCGCGCCGGCTAAGCACGACGTTACGCCAATAAGGACCTAGATGGCCACCGGAATCTATGTCGCGATGCATGATGCCATCGTAAACCTGCGACCATTGCCGCATCTGGCCGTTGATGGGGTCCAGGCGGTTAGTGACCATGTTGACGAGGTCTCTGCGGCCGGTCACCGTGTTGAGATTCACCTTGCCCGGATCGCGCTCGCGCGAAACCTTATTGAAGGGTGGCCTGAAGTTGGCACGCGGGTCTAGCGGGCTCATGATCTCCACGCCGATGGTATCAACCACCCCCGGCACGTCATTGAAAATCTCCGCCGTGAACATCGTCTCCGTACCCACGAATCGCGACTGCACATGCACAAAGTCCAGGATGCGATAGTAAGGCGGAGCGCCGACAAACTGCCAATTCCCATCGGCGTCAGGTATTGGATTTCCGCCCGGTATCGGGAACGTGTCACTAAATGTTTGAGCTGGAAAGGCCGCCGTCTGGAACGCACTCAGCAGCTGCCCAAACGGAGACAAATAAGCGGCCAATCGCTGACCCGGGGTTTGTGGTTCGTCATCTGCTCGGTTAGGCGTGTTCTTCGTATCAAATCCCGAGCCGTCGTACGGATTGTATTGCGGGCGGAAGTTAGTGGAGTAATTGCGCAACATCTGCGAACTCGACATTCCGGGAACATTCAACAACTCGTCCGCGCTGACGTACGGCCGATTCCCCCACGCCATCCAGGGATATGTCGAGAGCAACGGCGAATCCAGAGGGGGATCGTGGGCCGTTAATGGGCTTTTCTGTGTGTCAATGTCGCCGCTCGGAGTTCCGGACGCAGAAACAGGAAGGTTGTTCGGCGCGCCGAGGTCCGTCCGTGAAACCATCGCACCAAACGATTCGTTGGCAAAGCCCAGCGAATGGTCCAAGACGATATCAAAACACGAATGTTCTTCCGCTTTCAAGGAAGCTGGAAAATTGTTAAACGTGGCGTCCAACTTCGCGCCAATGGCTTTGATATCTTCATCGACTATGTAATGAGGACGCAATCGCTTGTCATCTGCGCGTTTTTCCAACTCATTCGCGCGATTCAGATAGGGGTCGGCTGGATTCGCGGTTATATCCACCCATTTCTGCATGTCGTTCGCCAACACGTTGATCGGCTCTTGACGCCACAGGGCCCGCGCCGCGATTTGTACCGGCGGAACATCACTGGCGATCGTGTCGGCTGCATGCGTGCCGCGCTCCAACGAACGAAAATGAATGCGACGTTGTCCGTTTACAAAGTTGTCCCGGAACTGTTGCATTTGATTTTCTGGGTCGATTTCCAATGGCAGCAAACGTGCAGTATTTGAGGTTTCTAACTCGCTAAGGCTCGCACCGTTGAATGCTGTAAGGTCAACGCTCGCGCTGTCGATCGTTCGGTATAAATTCACGGGCAGCTTGGGGTCATGCTGCGCGTTGGCATCGCCATTCGGCAAAGTCGGCA
>JBGTJY010000550.1:0-2187 GCA_041744855.1 Candidatus Hydrogenedentales bacterium | reverse complement strand
CTCGAAGCCGCCGCCGGCTCGGCCCGCACGCTCAGTCTCGATCTCCACGCGCAGTGGAAAGGCCTCGAAACCGACGGCCAATTCCGCTTCACCCCGCCCACGCACGCGCTCCTCGCGTTCCAACAAGCACTCAACGAGCTCGACCATGAAGGCGGCGTGAAAGGCCGCGCCGATCGCTACAAGCGAAACCACGCCGTCCTGCTCCACGGCATGCGTCAACTCGGATTCGAGGAATATCTCCCGCCCACGTTGCAGAGTTACATCATCTCGTCGTTCCGATATCCCGACCATGGGAACTTCAACTTCAAGACGTTCTACAACCGCCTCGCCGGACGCGAAGTGCTCATCTACCCCGGCAAAGTCACCGACGCCGACTGCTTCCGCATCGGCACCATCGGCCGCCTGGCCGAACCCGACATACTCCACCTAGTCAGTGCGATCCGCGGCGTACTCGAAGACATGGAAATCGAACTCCCCGCGCGCAACATCGATATTCTGACGAAGATATAGCTCAGCGCTGTATCGCACGATCTTTCGCTGAAATCGCTGTATACTTCCACGGTAGGTTTTCAAGGAATCGATTATGCCGATGCTCTCCTACACAATCGTCCTCGAACCTGCGGAGGAAGGCGGCTACAACGTGTCCGTGCCGGCGCTCCCCGGTTGCTACACGCAAGGCGACACGTACGAGCAAGCCGTCGCCATGGCGCACGACGCCATCCAACTGTGGATCGAAGAACTCACGACTGCATAAACACCGCTAAAAACTATCTATCACAGTAAAAGCGCCAGGGATTACTCGTACTCTCACATGTGAAATTCAAATTTCCCGTCGCAGTCTTTCTTCCGGCCCGAATGCTTCCCGATTCAATCCCAATGTCGCGAAGTTCCACTAGATGCATCGGCACTCCGTCGCATTGTTCGGCAGTCATCCGTACTACAATCTTCCATCCCCCGTTGTTTTTTTTCGAAGAAGTTTGGCCAAGCCACCGCGCAACTCAATGCGGCGTCAACCGTTTCGTCATCGTCATCGTCATCGTCATCGAAATAGAACTTCATCAGTGTTCATCTGTGGATATCGGTGTTCATCTGTGGTGAATTTTTTCGTGAAAATCCGTGAGCATTCGTGGCTAGGTTTGGTTGCGGCCACGCCGCGTCGTGTTCATCTGTGGCTAATGGTGTCCATCTGCGGTGAAATTATTTCTTGGCGGCCTCTGCGGTGAGCTCGGTCCGCTAAAGCTGCACGTGCAGCCCCAATTCAACCGCCTGATTCGCCGGAATGTTGAAGAAGTTCGTCGCGCTTTGTGAACCTCGGCTCAGAAACGCGAAAAGCGACTGACGCCACCGCCGCATTTCAGGAGTCTTTCCGAGGCGAATATTTTCGCGGCCTAGAAAAAACGCCGCCTGGTAGATCGGGATTTTCAGACCATGCGCTTCGCAAGCGGCGAGAATCTCCGGAACGTCCGGCGACTGCATGAAACCATACCGTGCAATCACGCGGAAGAATCCATGCCCGAGATCCTTGACGGTCACGCGATCCGCACCGAGTACGTGCGGCACGTCCTCGACCAGGATCGTCAACGCCGTTACCTGTTCGTGGACTACGCGGTTGTGGCGTATGTTATGACCCAACGCCCGCGGGGTCGCGTCGAGGCTTGCAGTCAAAAACACCGCCGAGCCGGGAACGCGCGACGGCCGGTGCTCGCCCGTCGTGATGTTCTCAATAAACGTTTCCAGCGTCATTTCCTCGCCGCGCCGCTTCGCCAACAACGCGCGCCCATCCGACCACGTGACCATCACGGTGTACACGATGACGGCGACCAGAATCGGGAACCATCCGCCATGCGCGATTTTAAGCAGCGTCGCGCTGAAAAAGCCTATATCGAAAATCAGGAAGAGTCCCGCGACCAGCGCGATAATCGGCCAGCGCCATTTCCAATGCTTGCGCGCGACTACCACGAGCAGCAGCGTTGTGAAAAGCATGGTCGTTGTGACGGACACGCCATACGCAGACGCGAGGCTGCTCGAGTCTCCGAAGCCGATCACGAGTCCCATCGTGGCCACCATCACTCTCCCGTTGGCGGCGGGCACATAAATCTGTCCGATCTGCGATGAAGATGTGTGCTGCACCAGCAGGCGCGGAAAATAGCCTAGGTGAACCGCCTGTCTCGTCAGAGAGAACGCGCC
>JBGTJY010000549.1:0-4758 GCA_041744855.1 Candidatus Hydrogenedentales bacterium | reverse complement strand
CGTACTCGCGTACGTCGCAATGCAACTCGTCATTGGCGTCGTCGTCTCGCGGCGGGTTCGCGGCGAGGACGACTACCTCGTCGCCGGGCGCAAGCTCGGACCCGTCATCGCCACGGCCACGATTTTCGCAACCTGGTTCGGCGCGGAGACGTGCATCGGGTCCGCGGGCGCGATTTACAGCGAGGGGCTTTCCGGCGGCCGCGCGGACCCATTCGGTTATGCGCTTTGTATCGCCGTGATGGGCGTGTTCTTCGCCGCCATGTTTTGGCGCATGGGCTTGACGACGATCGGCGATTTCTTTCGGCGCCGCTATGGGCCCATGGCGGAGAAGGCCGCGGTGTTGCTCATGGTGCCGACTTCGCTCCTGTGGGCGGCGGCGCAAATCCGCGCGTTCGGCCAGGTGTTGTCCGCGTCGTCGCAGTTGGACGTGCAAATCGCGATCGCGGTGGCGGCTGCGGTGGTCATTGCGTATACGGCAACCGGCGGGTTGATGGCGGACGCGATCACGGACGTATTGCAAGGCGGCGTGCTCCTATTGGGAATTGCGATCATCGGCGCGGCGGTGCTCTTCGCCGACCACGGCGAGACGTCGTTCAGCGAGGTCCTTAGCGCTGAACGTCTACGCTTCCGGGCGCCGGGCGATTCGTTCCTCGTATCGATTGAGGCCTGGGCGATCCCGATCATGGGCTCCGTGTTCGCGCAGGAGCTGGTGTCGCGCACGCTTGCATCGCGCTCGGCGACGGTGGCGAGAAACGCATGCTTCGCCGCCGCGGGGATTTACTTGTTCATCGGCTTCATCCCCGTCGCGTTGGGTTTGGTCGGCCCGGCGCTTCTGCCCGGACTCGATGACCCCGAGCAATTGCTGCCGATGCTCGCGCGCGACACGCTCCCAACCGTGCTCTACGTTGTATTTGCAGGCGCACTTATCTCGGCGATACTCTCGACGGTTGACAGCACGTTGCTCGCCTGCGCGAGCTTGACGAGTCACAACATCATCGTCCCGAGATTTCCCAATCTCGACGAGCGCGGCAAGGTGCGCATCGCGCGAGGTCTCGTGATCGCGTTCGGCATTCTCGCGTACGTCCTCGCGACACGGGTCGAGGGCGTTTATACGCTGGTCGAGGAGGCATCGGCGTTCGGGTCGGCGGGGCTCTTCGTGGCGATTGTTCTCGGGGTAGCGGTGAAGAATCGTGGCAGCGACGGGACGGGGGTCGCGTGTCTGGCTGCGGGGATTCTGGCTTATGTTTGGGGCGCGTACATCGCAACCGACTTCCCAGCCCCCTACCTGCTCTCTGTAGCCGCCGCGGCCTTCACTTGGCTTCTAAGCGCCAGAAACAAAGGCCCGTCCCCAACCCTATGAAACAATCTGTTAGTATTGGATGTGGTTGATGTCTCCGCGAGACAATTAGGATGAAACGAAAATCCCGATTCCAACGTACGGCACTTGCCTCACGTCAACTCAGGACGACGGTAATGGACACCGGCACTCACGAAGCGACCGCACCCTCAGACGCCGCGATAATCGGAAATCTCAACGCCGTCTACAGCATTGCCGATGAATCGGCCGTTGCAGTGTACCTTTCAGAGAACGCGGATCTGGTCGATATTCTGCTAAGCATTCCTTCGAAGCTTCGAGAATATGGTCTCGAAGGAAGATTTGCGCTCGCCCACGAAATCTATCCAGACTCGCTCGACGACGAGCAGCTCGTCATCTCGATGTTCACGCACGAGGATCCCGAAGTCGCACAGCCAAAGCTGGAGCGTTTCGACGAGGAATGGTGGCTTGAGCGAACTGCCGAAGCGCGCGTTCGCGTGTGCATCTTGCTTAGATTCGAATGACCTTCGATTGGGAACATTATAGATACCTGGCTCTCCAACTCTACGGCGTAGAGGGATCGCCCACGCCTAACGAAGAAGCGCGATTCCGCGCAGCGATTAGCCGCGCCTATTACAGTTCCCTTCTGCGAATGCGCGACCGCTTGATAGCGGAGCGCAAGCTCGATCCCAGGGAAACCAATGTCCACAAAGTTATACCCGAGATCCTAAAACGCGATGGCCGAGACGAACGGAAGCGCATCGGAAATCAACTCGAACGCATGAAGCGATACAGAAAATCCGCCGATTACGACAACGAGTTTCCGGATGTCCATCGTTCGGTGCGGACCGTACTCGATATGGCGCAGAAAATCTCCGAAAGTCTCTGAATTGGTCCGCCGCCCCCACGAAAGCTCATGCGGTCTTCGGTCACGACATTGGCGTTAACGGACCGTTTCGGAATGCGCACATGATCGACCAGGACATCCTCGTCCCGCTGTGGTTGTTCGTGTTGCTGATCGCGCTTGCGATGGCCGGGTTGTTGGACCGCGTGTTAGTGCCGGGGGTGCGTTGGTTTTTGCGGCGGCGCGTGAATTTCGCGATTGACGAATTCAACACGCGACTCAAGTTGTCGTTGCGGCCGTTTCACCTTACGAAACGGCAGGTGTTGGTCGACCGCCTGATCTACGACCCCGAAGTGATCGCCGCGATGCGGCAATTCGCCGACGAGCAGGGCATGCCGAGCGAAGTCGCGCAAGCGAAAGTGGCCGAGTACGCGAAGGAGATCGTGCCGGCGTTTAACGCGTACTTTTACTTTCGGTTTGTGTATTGGTTGTCGCGGAAGCTGGCGCGGATGCTTTATCGCGTGCACGTGGGATTCGAGGACAACCATCGACTGGAAGACGTGGACCCCGAGGCGACGGTCGCTTTCGTCATGAACCATCGCAGCAACATGGATTACATCCTCGTGTCGTATTTGGTGTCGCGTCAGTCGACGCTTTCGTATGCGGTGGGCGAGTGGGCGCGCGTGTGGCCGTTGCAGACTTTGGTGAAAGCGATGGGGGCGTTTTTCGTTCGGCGCAATTCGGGCGACCCGCTGTATCGCAAAGTGCTCGAGCGGTACGTGTGCCAAGCGACGAAGGAAGGCGTATGTCAGGCTGTGTTCATCGAGGGCGGGCTTAGTCACGATGGCCGGCTGCGCGAACCGCGGTTGGGCTTTCTCGACTATATGGTGCGCAACTACGACGCCGCGCGCGATCGCGACATCGTGTTCGTGCCGGTCGGCATCAATTACGATCGCGTGATCGAGGATCAGAGTTTGCTCCTTCGAAGCGATCCAACTGCAGAGAAGCGAAGCAAATGGTTTGCATACAAGACACTCTTTGTATTTTGGCGAAAGAATACGAAGATTTCCGTGCGCGATCGGCGTAAACGGTTTGGCTATGCGAGCGTGAATTTCGCCAGGCCGATTTCGTTGCGTGCGTATGCGGCGGAACACGCAATCGATTTTCAAGCGCTGGATCGGGATCGGCGGTTCGCCGAGGTGAAAACACTCGCGGACACGTTGGTGGATTCGATCGCGCGCGTGATTCCGATTTTGCCGGTCCCGCTGGTGGCCGCGGCGATTCGGGCGGCGAAGGGACAGGCCTTGAGCGATCACGAGATCAAGTCGCGCGTGCATGACATGATCGATGCGATGCAGTCGCGCGGCGCGCCGATTCGCGATGAGGAGCGTCCGCGGGAGCGGACGCTGGAGTACGCGTTGGCGACGCTGCGGCATCGGCGGGTGATTGGAGAAGACCACGCAGTCGCGGCGGATCGGGTTGATCTGTTGGAGTTTTATGCGAACTCGTTGGCGCATTGGGAGGGTTAGGATCGGCGGTGCCGTCCCGTCGCGAGTGAGAGCCCCGCGCGGATCACGGGCTGGAAGCCCGTGCTACGATGGCAGTCGGTACGCGACGAGTTGGGCGGGCGTGGAGCCGATCGCTACCACGACGTACTGTTGGCCTTCGTGCAGATACGTCATGGGGACGCCCGTCGCTTGATCGGGGAGCTCGATGTAGTGGAGCTCCGCGCCGGTGTGTTTATCGAGGAAACGCAGGCCGGGCCCGCCGCCTGTTGCGGAGCCGGATCGGCCCGAACCTTCGGTGGCGATCAGAAGCGTTTTCGTGACGATGCAGCCGGCGCGTGTGTTTGTGCCGAGATAGCTCAGGTTCAGGTGTTTGATGGCGGGATGGTCGATGGGGCCTTTTCCGCCATTCGGAATTTGCCAAACAATTTCGCCAGCGGCGAGATTGATTGCAGTGATTGTCGCGTACGGAGGCTTGAAAAGCGGCAGCCCGTCGACGGTGGGGACTTCTTGGCCGCGGCCGCGCACGTAGCGCAGATTCGACCGCGCGGGGTCGCCTTCGCCGATCGAGATGACGGACGGGTGATTCATCGAGGGGACGTACAGAATTCCCGTCTCGACATCGACCGCAGCCCCGGGCCAATTCGCGCCGCCGCCGTACCCCGGCAGCGTCAGCAAGTCGGCGCCAAGCTTCGGCGGGGTAAATAGCGGGCCATGATGAAAACGCGCAAGCACTTCTTTGGCTTTCGCATTCAACTCAGGCGTGAAGTCGATGAGGTTTTCTTCGATCGTCCCTTGAAGCGCGAACGGCGGTGGTTTTAACGGGACCGGTTGCGTTGGCGCGGTTTGTTCGCCGGGGACATCGGAGGCTGGCACGGCGCGCTCTTCGATCGGATGCAGCGATTTTCCGGTGCGGCGATCGAAGACGTAGGTGAAGCCTTGCTTCGTAGTCAGCGCGACCGCGGGCACGATCGCGCCGTCGATGCGCAAGTCGACGAGCACGGGCGGCGAGGGGTTGTCGTAATCCCACAATCCATGACGGACCGTTTGGAAGTGCCAGACGCGTTGTCCTGTCGCGGCGTCGATGCAGAGCA